>JAILON010000071.1 GCA_024690865.1 Treponema sp.
GGAGCGGAGCCCGTGCCATCGAGCGCGGGGGGAACCGGGAGGTTTCGCAGGACGGTTCCTGACGTGCCCCTGCGGCGCGGGCGGGGACAAGCCCAGACGGGGCGGGATTCCCCTCCCACACGTCCCGCCGGGGGCAATGGAAAGACCAAGTGGCCGCGGGCGGTACCTCTCCTGCGGGCGGGTTCGATTCCCGCTCTTCCCAAGCTTATCCTGTCCGGCTCCGTTGGAGAAAGGCAGGGCAGCATCAGGCCCGGATGCACAGACCGGGCCGAATGGAAATATTTTGGGAATGTCTTGGTTCCTGAGGTATTTTTCCATCATGCACGCTTCGCCCGGCAGCCGTGCCGGGGGCGCACTTGACCGCCCTGGAAGTCTTTTTGCCTCCAGGTAACAGCTTCATGAATTCTCCATATAGATGGGGCGGCAAGCGAAGGGCGCGACCAAACACGGCACACTGACGGCTTCCGTTCCTACTGTCCGGGCGGGGGCGTGGCAACAGGTATTTTCGCTTTTTCTGATTTGCCTCCGAGAGAGCGATTATATATGGCGGCTGACCAGTAGGACAGACTGGGAGGCCGCCTTTCTTTTTTGGAGGAAGAGATGGAAGAAGAGAAGAAGGAATTTGCGGAGGTCCGCATCATCCTGGACAAGAACGGCAGGCTGGAGCTGGCGATGAAGGGCAGCGGGCTTTCCATTCCTGCATCATGGATATATATCAATGACGCGGCTATCAGAAAGATTGCCGGAGCCATAGGCGAGGACCCCGCCGTGGTCGAAAAAAAGTTCCATAAGGCGATGAAGAAAGCCCTGCTGCACGAGGCGCAGCACGAGGCGGAAGAGGAGTAGCACATGGAGCAGAAGCTGTTCGACAAGCGCTTCGTCCATTTCATGTGGGACGAGCAGCTGAGGGGCAGGCGGTGCTTCTACGCGGACAACATCGGGCTGCTGATATACCGGGTGGAGAGCCGCGACGAGGAGCACCGTGCCGTGGTGGAGGAGGGGCAGTCCGAGGACCTTCCCTTCCTCCTGAAGGGCGAGGGCTACCACGCCTTCGCGAGGTTCGCCTACTACGACCCCCGCTACGACGAGCGGGTCGCGCTGATTGACGCGCGGGAGGGACAGGAATGAAGAACAAGATGGCGGATTTGCACAACGCCCTCTTCATGGAGCTGGAGACCCTTCAGGACGAGGACAGCTTCAGGGGCGAGGACGGCAAGATTGACCAGGCGAAGGTGGAGCTTGCCATAAAGCGGGCGGACGCGGTGAGCGGGGTCGCGGGGAAAATCATGGAGCTCCAGCGGCTCCAGCTGGACGCGGTGAAGACGGCGTTCGACCACGGGATTGCCGTGAGGATGCCGGAGACGCTCGGAATCGAGGACGCGCGGCCTGTCGGCGGGAAGCCGTGAAGGGAGCCGGACTGCTCCTCCCCGCTGCCGCCGAAGCTTGCGGCGATACGGGAGAAGTACAGGCACGGCATACCGCCGGGGGCCATAGAGGACGTGGCGGGAAAGCTCGCCGTGATGATGACGGAGGTGACCTGTGACGAAGACAAGGGACTGGAAGCGGAAATACAAGGTCCGCAAGGACATCAAGTGGACGGAGGAAATCTCGGAGTGGATCCGCGCCCTCTGCCCGCTCAGGGAGCACGGCTACCAGAACCGGCAGGAGCTCCTTGACGACCTGAACAAGGCGTTCGGCACGTCGTTCAGCGTGAGGGCCCTCTGCACGCACTGCTACGAGAGCGGCATCCAGCTGGGGCTGGCCAAGAGCGAGTCCGGCATCGTGCGGGGCGAGAGGCACTGGCGGCACAGGCCCGTCGGCAGCCTCCAGACCAAGAAAGGCTACGTCCGCATCAAGGTGGCGGAGCCCAACGAGTGGATGCAGTACCAGCGGTACGTATGGGAGCAGGCGCACCCGGGCGAGAGCGCGGCGGGGATGACGGTCATCTTCATGGACGGCGACAACAGGAACTTCGACCCGTCCAACCTGGAGCGGGTCACGCGGGGCGAGCTGTCCGTGATGGCGGAGCTGGGGCACACGGCGGACATGACCCGCGGGGAGCGTGAGGCCGTCCTGCTCAGGGCGCGGATTGCGATCGCCATGACGAGGCTCGCCGGTAAGAAAAAGGCCGTGTCCATAAAGCACAAGGCGGCCTACGAGCGGGTGAAGGACAGCCCGGAGCACAAGGAAAAAGCCCGGGCTGCTTGGGAGCGGCGGTACGCGGCGATAAAGGCAGACCCCGCCCGCTACGCGGAGATGCTTGCGAAGCAGCGGGCGTACCGTGCCGCCAACAGGGAGCGGTGCAACGCCTGGGCGCGGGAGTACCACCGGCGGAAGAGGAAGGAGGGGAAATGATGGCGATGAGCGCTGACGATTTTGACAGGGACCGGTGCCTTGCCATGATAGCCGCTGCCGGGAGCGAGGGAATCACGCAGGCACGGCTTGCCCGCAGGACGGGGAGGCTTGGATGTGAGATTGCCCGTCTGGTGGGTGACTGCCACCGGGTGACTGAGCAATACATATTGGGTCGGGGCATAACCTACTACTGGCGCTGACCCATGGAGGATTAGAGAATGAGGGAGATAACCCTTGGGACGCTCCAGAACGGGATAGTGACCGACCTGTTCGACGAGGAGCTGCGGAAGGTCATGGACAACATCGCGGACGAGAACACGGTTCCGGACGCGACGCGCAAGATAAAGATCGTGCTTGCCATAAAGCCGGACAAGACGCGCTCCATCGCCACGACGAAGGTCACGGTGACGAGCGAGCTCCCGGCGGTGCGCCCGATGGACGGCATGTGCTTCCTCGCCCACGGAGAGGGCGGGCGGCTGACCGCCTGCGAGGACGACTACCGGCAGAAGGAGCTGGAGGACGGCGAGGGCAACACGATATACCAGCTGCCGAGGGCAAAGGAGAACTAGCATGGACACAGGAAAGGATTTCGTCGAGAAAATCGAGGAGCTCGTCAACGCCGCGAGGACGGTGAAGGTCGGCGGGCTGGAGTACAGCGCGGCATCGCTCCGCCCCGTCCTGAACGAGCCGGAGGCCGCCGGGCTTGAGGTGTTCTCTCTGGACTCGCTCTGCGAGTTCTACAACAAGGGGCTCGCGGATGAGCCGAAGGAGGAGCTTTCCGCCGTCGTGACGGGCCCTGCGTGCGTCAGCCTGATGGGCGGGCTTGCGGGGATGCTCCGGAAACGGTCCTGCTTCGTCAAGGCGACCATCGGCGGCGTGAAGGAATTCAGCTTCGGGCGTTTCCTTGACCAGGAGAGCTTCGCCATAGAATTCCGCTCCCTCATGCAGCCGAAGGACGGCGACGACTCCGCCTACGTGCTCTCGTACACGGGCAGGCTCCGTGGCGGCACGACCGTCACCACCGAGGACGACGGCATCACCCAGACGGGCACGGTCTCGCGGGGCGTTTCCGGAAAGCTCCTTGACAAGGAGACCGTGAAGCCCATCGTGCGGCTGTCGCCCTACAGGACATTCCGCGAGCTGGAGCAGCCGGAGAGCGAGTTCCTGTTCCGCGTGAAGCTGGACGGGGATGGCGGCCCCAAGGCGGCCCTCTTCGAGGCTGACGGCGGGGCGTGGCGGCTTGAGGCGATGAGGCGCATCAAGGAATACATAGCCGGGAAATGTCCCGGCCTCACGGTCCTGTAAGGAGGGCATCATGGGATTCGGAAACGGATATGTGCCCAGGGAGAGCGAGAAGCTGCCCCCGGGCGAGTATGAGGCACGCATCCTTGGGGCGAGGCCGGAGCAGACCAAGAACGGCACTCCCTACCTTGCCGTGTACGTGCAGGTGAAGGGGCATCCGCACTGCCGCCCCAACAGCATGACCTTCTACGACCGCCCCTATGTGGGCGAGAAGGAGCAGGTGCGCTGGGACGAGAAGATGACGGAGTTCCTTGATGCCTTCCACATGCCGAGGGACACGCCGCTCGGCGGCCCCTACGAAAGCTGGAAGGGGGCGACGGGCTGGGTGAGGTGCGTCCCCCAGAAGTCCGCCCCGGAATACTCCAACCTGTACCCGCTCAAGAAGGCGGCGCAGGGGCAGGGCATGCCGCCCGCACCGGCACAGCAGGGCGGCTACATGCCTCCGCCTCCCCAGCAGGGGCAGGGCGGGGACGCGTTCCCCGAGGACGTGCCCTTCTAGGGCGGGGAGGAAAAGGCGATGGGATGCAGCGTTGACGATGTGACCCCCGCGTTCCTGACGCGGGACCAGGTGGCGAAGCTTTTGGGCGTGGGGAAGCACACCATAGACAGGAGTTCCCTTCCCCGCACCAAGCTGAGCGAGAACGGGCGGGTGCTGTTCCGCAAGTCGGACGTCATGGCATACATGAGGCAGAACATGATCGGGCAGGCGTTCCCGGACGAGCCGGAGCAGTCCGCCCCGAAAACTCCGGGCGAGGCCGTTTCCATCTATGCCCCATCCGAGAAGCTTGCGGCGGGGCTCATGTTCGGCAGCATCGTGACGGAAGTCTTCTACCACAACGGGAAGATTACCAAGGTCACCCGCCAGCGGAGGGAGAACTACCTTGAAAGGGAGGACGGGCAGTGAGCGTTGCGGGGCTTATGTCGCACGAGGAATACGTGCTTGTGGAGATGGTGCGGACGGCGAATGCCCGGCTTCTGGAGCTGGGATGCCCCGCAAACCAGCTGGCGGTCGCCCGTCCCCGTCCGAACAGGGGCAGCGACTGGAACATGTGGGCGAACGTGCGGGAGGGTGCGCTGCTTAAGCTTGCCCGGCTCCGTGACGTTCCGCTGGGGGCGGTATGAGCATGAGCAAGTACCGCAACCGCCGTGTCACCGTGGACGGGATTGCCTTCGACAGCATGGGCGAGGCGGCCTACTGGAACCAGCTTTGCCTTATGGAACGGTCCGGGCTCATTGCGGGGCTTGAGCGGCAGGTTCCGTTCGTCCTTGTGGAGGGAGAGGTAGGGCCGGACGGCAGGAAGCTCCGCCCCGTAAAGTATGTGGCGGACTTCGTGTATGTGGACCCGGACGGCAGGCACGTCGTTGACTTCAAGGGCGTGAAGACTGCGGTCTACAGGCTCAAGAAGCGCCTGATGTGGCACGTGCACGGGATTGAGATAGAGGAAGTTTAGGAGGGGACGGATGGCCAGCATTTCAAAGCTTGCGTATTACAGGAGCTATCTTGACAACGCCGACATTCTGGAGCCCGCCCAGTTCGGGCGGCTGATGAAGGCAATCGGCGACTACGGATTCAAGGGCATCGAGCCGGACCTCTCGGACGACAAGATGCTCCTGCTGGCATGGGTGAACATCCGCCCGAGCCTTGAGGTCGATATGGCCAACAAGGATTCCGGGGCCCGTGGAGGGAGGGGCAGGAAGCCGGAACAGCCGTCCCCTGTCCCAACCCTTGCCCGTGAGGCTTCGGAGGATGCCCCGGAAACTTCCTCGCAGGAACAGGAGTATGACTTTGATTTCATTGAAAACAACCAATCGTTAGTTTTGGAAACGGGGGTTTCTGAAAGTCCAAAGGGGGGTTTTAAACTAACGAAAAGCGATGTTGATGATGATGTTGATGTAGATGAGGATGTAGAAGGAGATGTTGATGTTCCGCCATCCGGCCCGACGCCGCCCGGACAGCCCGTGCCCGTGACCGTTGCATCCGTAGGCAACTTCCTCTGGGACCATGGCCTTGCCCTGGACAACGACGGCATGAAGCGGCTGACCACATCCCTTGCATCCCGGCTCCTTGGCATGGACTACCTGGACTATGCCTTTGACTACCTGTCCAAGAAGCCTTACGGGGCACCGGGCGGGGGGAAGCGCAGCTGGCAGTCGATGAGCGAGGCCGAGCGCAACAACCTTTTCTTCAAGGCCGTAACCACATGGACTGACATGGAGCAGGGTTACAGCGATTCGCTGAAAAAAAAGCAGGCTTGCGGGGCTTCTTCTTCGGATCCCCCGCCGCTCAGTGCTCCGACCTGCCATTTCTGCGGGGGGAAGCTGCAGGTAGGCGGCGGGCTGCTTGCGTGCAGGAAGTGCGGGGGCTACGTCATCCACGACGCCAGCGGCTGGAGGCTTGAACCGTTTCCCGATGTGTCGCTGTCGCAGGGATTTCGCGACAGCATGAGGAAAGGGGCGTAGCCGGTGGGAAGCCGCGTCCGGGGGGCAGACCAGCCGGAGCTAGAGCTTTTCCCCCGTGCGAGGCTTCCCCGGTTTGACAATCCTGCCACGGACAACGAGCGGCTTCTGACCTACCAGGCACGCTGGCTTGAGGACGGGGACGAGGGTGCGCGGTCTTCCTTGTGGGAGCTTGCGCTCGTAGTGGCCGCACGATGTGCGAGGGGGGAGTATTTCAAGCGCAGGGTGAGGCATGGCGAGGAGGACGTGGAGGACTGCGCGATGGAGGCGGTACTGTACGTGATGGGCAGGTATGCCAGCCCGGCGACGATGGTGAGGGCGAAGGGCGGGAAGCCTGCGAGGTTCCGGGACGTGTACGGCTGGAACTACTGCGTGATGAAGGATTACGTGTCGGTCATAGCGCACGGCGTGAGGCACGCGATGGATTACAGGACCAAGGCCGACGGCCTTGTGGATTTTATACCCGGCGAGGAGCTGGAGCTGATTGCGGGAGGACAGCGTGAAGACTACGGTGTGCCATAAGGGCGGCTGCTATGCCACGGCATTGCCCGGACTCCATTTCTGCGAGGCGCACAAGGAGCTTGAGGCGACGTGGGGAAAGCGTCCCGCCCCCAAGAGGGGGAAGAGCACGGCGTGGCACCACCTGTATGCGAGCGCAAGGTGGAAGAGGGAAAGCAGGGCGTTCCTTGAGGAATACCCAGACTGCGTTCTGTGCGGTCAGCCTGCGAAGGTCGTGGATCACATCACGCCGCACAGGGGCGACGAGGCTTTGTTCTGGGACAGGGGCAACTGGCAGCCGCTTTGCTGGAAGCATCACAGCGCGAAGACGCTGGCGGAAAACGATTTTTTCCGCGAAGGGGGTAGGGGGGTGAAAAATATTTCACAGCCCGCCGATGACCAACGCGCGCCGTCTTTTGTGCGCACATGCAAAAAAACGGGGAGGGGGTAGCCGTGGGCAGACCGCCGAAGACAGTCGAGCAGCACAAGCAGGACGGCACCTACCAGCCCTGCCGCCACGCAGACCGGGGGGTGAGCCTAGAGCCCCTTCCCGGCGTTGACTGCCCTTCCAGCATTACCGGCGAGGCGCGGGAGCTGTGGGACTCGCTCGTCCCCGCCCTCTGCAAGGCGCGGATGGTGACCCCCGCGACCCTCCCCACGCTGGAGCACGCCTTTTTCTGGTGGCAGAAGGCGCGGGAGTGCCGGAAGCTCGTGGAGGACGCGGGAGGCGTGGCCAAGTACCTGCTGACCCTCGGCCCGAACTCCAAGAACGCCCTTGACCTTGCGCTCAAGTACGAGCAGGAGTACCAGAAGATCATGGGGCAGTTCGGGGACACGCCCGTGAACGCCGCCCGCGTCAGGGGCAACGTGTCCGAGAAGAAGCCGGACGGCACCGACGCGATCCTGCGCATCGTGGGGAACGGCTGATGCTGCGCTGGAGGAGCATACGGGACGACCCGCCGCCGGAGGGCGAGCGGGTCTGGGTGACCAACGGGCGGGCGTTCTGCCTCGCCACCCGCATGATGATCGGGCGGGGTAAGAAGAAGGAGAGCCAGTGGAACTTCGGCACGTATCTCATGCACGATGCCGACCGCTGGTGCGGGAGAAAGGAGTTCGAGGAGGCCGTCGGTGGCGGTGGACTACAGCTACAACCAGTACGCTGACGACATCCTCACGGGGAAGATAGCCGCCTGCCGCATGATAAAGCTTGCGGTCAGGCGAAACCAGGCAGACCTGAAGGCGCAGGAAGGGAGCTTTCCCTACCGCTTCGACGATGCCCATGCACGGGCGGCCATCGACTTCTTCCGCGAGCAGGTCCACACCAAGGGCAAGCTCGCGAGGCAGAGGCTTGAGCCCCAGCCCTGGCAGCAGTGGGTTATCGCCGTGCTTTACGGATGGAGGCGCAAGGACAACGGCAAGCGTCGCTTCCGGCGCGTGTACCTTCAGGTCGCCCGCAAGAACGGCAAGACCTTCTTCGCCTCCGGCGTGGGCCTGTACGACCTTGTGAGCGAGCCGGGCGCGGAAGTGTATTCCGCCGCCACCAAGCGCGACCAGGCAAAGATAGCCTTCACGAACGCGAAGAATACCGTGCGCTACAGCGCGACGCTCTCCCAGTTCGTCAAGGTTCACGCCCAGAACCTTACGAGCGGTGATGGCAAGTTCGAGGCACTGAGCTCCGACAGCAAGGTACAGGACGGACTCAACCCGTCCTGCGCCATCATCGACGAGTACCACGCCCACAAGACAGACGAGCTTTTGAACGTCATCGAGTCCGGCATGGGAGCGCGGGAGCAGCCGCTGATATTCATAATTACCACGGCGGGGCATGAGCTTGCCGCCCCCTGCCATGAGGAATATGAGCGCGTCTGCAAGATGCTGGAGGGGGCGCGGGGCTACGAGAACGACAATTACCTCGCCGTGGTGTACGAGCTGGACAAAGGCGACGACCCGGAGAACGAGCGCAACTGGATAAAGGCCAACCCCAACCTCGGCGTGGACGGGGCGATAAGCACGGACGAGCTGAGGAAGGCGCTGACCAACGCCCGGCAGAAAAGCACGGGCATGGCGGAGTTCCTGACCAAGCGCATGGACGTGTGGGTGAACAACGCCGACTGCTGGATTGACGACTCCCACTGGAGGCGGTGCATCAAGCGCTTCAGCGAGAAGAAGCTTGCCGGGCTGAAATGCTGGGGAGCCCTGGATCTGTCCAAGACGACGGACTTCACGGCGTTCACGCTCTACTTCCTGCTGCCGGACGGGAGGAGGTACGCGAGGCACCGCTTCTACATCCCGCAGGACATGATAGCCGTTCGCATGAAGACGGACAGCTACCTTGTGGAGAAGTGGATAAAGGACGGCTGGATAACGGCGACGCCGGGCGAGACCGTGGACTACTCCTACATGTTCGAGGACATCCGGCGCGACGCGCAGGGGTACGACATACAGGAGATCGCCTACGACCGCAACCTGTCCAGCCTAATCATCGCCCCGCTCTCGGACAGCTTCACGATGGTCGAGTTCAACCAGGGCATCGCGTACATGTCCGAGCCGTCCAAGGCGTGGGAGAAGGCCGTCAGCGAGAGGCGCATCATCGACAACAACCCGGTCATGCGCTGGATGGTGTCGTGCGCCACCATACGCACCGACCCGAACGACAACATAAAGGTCGTCAAGCCGCAGTTCACCAAGACCGGCAAGCGGATTGACGGCGTGATTACGAGCATTATGGCGATGAACCGCCTTGACGTGGCAACGGCAGAGCAGGCGCGCCAGCAGTCGCTGGACGTGTCCAAGATGATATTTTAGGAGGAATAGGATGGGAAGGGTATCAAAAGGCTTCGTGAGCCTGAGGCAGCTCTCCGCGAGGACGGGGATAAGGCGCGAGACCCTGAGCGGGTATGCCAGGCAGATGGGCCTGTCCGGAGGCGTGCCTCCCGAGAGGGCGGATGCCGTGTGCGCTGAATTCCGCCGGATGCTGGCGGAGTCCCTTCAGGACCGGGGGCTGAGGGCCCGGAAGGGCTTCCGCGCCGCAAAGCTGAACTTGGCATCCACGAACGACATAGGAAACGCCGCAGGCTGCAACGGCCCTGCCGCAAGGTATATCCTGAACAAAGCCGGATGGCCCCGCGACATACCCGCCTGCCGCCTGGATGAGGCTGTCTCCGTTGTAAAGGAAGCCCTTGCCAACCGCCAGAAAAGGCATGTGGATGCCGTGGAAAAAGAACGGGAATACAAGAACAGGTGGAGGCGGGAGCACCGGAAGGCGAAAAAAAGCCCCTCTGCTCCTGAAAAGACTCCTGTCCCGTCCAAGCCCTGCGACTGGCGCGTCTCCATGCTGGGGCGGAAGGGCTGGCTTGTCGTAAGGTGCGGTACGCAGGAGGAGATGGTCGCATGGGCGCGTATGCTCCGTGACAACGGCTTCACCGCCGAGGCCATGCAGAATAGCTACGCGCCGGGGGTACTGTGATGGTGGAGGTGGACATCAACAACGGGGTGTTCAGGCAGGTGGATCTTTCCTGCCCCGTGTTCTGTGCGAAATGCGGGAAGGAAATCATACGGGACAGGAACAAGGCTGATTTCGTTGTCCCTGTCCATTCCTGCGGCTATGCCTTCTGCTTTACGTGCAAGAAGGCATTGTATGAGTTTGCCGGACCAAAGCTCGCCGACTACGAGGCGGCTCTTGTCCGGCAGTTCGTGGGGGTACAGCGTGGGCGGCATAATGGAAGGAAAGAATATTGATGATAAAGTCCGGGAGGCGTGGAAGAACCTTCCCGTAGCGGCACGGGATTCGATGGTGAACTCGTATGCCGTGCACGACTGCGAGGGGATTGCGCAGACCGCATACAGGCAGGGCTTTGAGGACGGGTACAAGGAGGGCCAGAAGGATGGCAAAAAATAAAGAGCTTGCAATGGACGGAGCGAAGGAAGAGGATTCGAAGTTCGAGAAAATCTACGATTATCTGAATGCGATAATCGCTCTTGCGGAAAAGGGACGCGGCTTCCAGACGCAGGAAGAGCACGCGATAAAGACGCTGGCAATCGACTGCAGCAATATGCTGACAAGGCTGGAGGAAAAGGAATGACGGATGAAAAGGTTCGCAGGATGGGGGATTTTCTGGAGAAAGTTTATAAAACGAGGGAAACGGCGCGAGAGCTGGACTTCAATATAGACAAATTAAAGCGCATGGAAAAAGAGAAAAAGGTGTATATTGGGCCTACCGGCCCTCTATCCGTTGAGCTCCCAGAGAATATAGCCCGTCCTGCGATACAACAGGCAATAGAATGGTATCAGCATCAGTATGATGCTGAAATGGCAATTTTCGATAAAATGGAGTTTGAGGGATGACGGGAACATTGTCACTTTTTCAGTCCAAATGACAAACTTTCGGGCAAAATATTATCACTACGGTGATAAATAATGTATTAGAATAATAAAAAGCGTTGACAAAATAATTAAAGCATGATATATTATAACCATCAGGGGCGTTGCCCCGTTGGTTATCTTGATTAAAGGGGGAAAGACTATGAAGGCTGAAACAAAAAAAGCCTTGCAGACGGTCGCAAAAGAAGTCTACAAGGCAGTTTCAGAAATCCTGATAGGTGTCCTGCTGATTTACATCAGTAAGTACATCTAGCGGGGGTGGGCGGGGGAAAGCTCGAAGTACCCCGCCCTTCCTTCAAGTCTACCCCCAAGGGGGCTTTTATGTCAACTGGTATGAAGGAATTCATTAAGATTACGGTCGATGCCGTCGTTCACGGTGTCATTCTTGCACTTGTTATAATCATCGCCAGGCGCACGGGATGGCTGTAATGGCGGATGAAAAGAAACGCCGGGGGGCTGGACGCCCCTTCGGTTCGACCGGTGCCTACAAGAAGCCGGAGGAAGTCCTTTCCGTGCAGGTCGCCGTCCGCCTTACCCAGGGCGAAAAGGCCGTTCTGGAGAAACGGGCAGCCGCCGAGGGACTGACCGTAAGCAAGTATATCCACAAGGTTCTGTTCGGCTGATGCCGTGGCCGCCCCTTCCGGGCGGTCTTTTTTTTCAAACTGACTGTATGGGTATGAGGATATTCGGACTTGAAATAAGGCGGGCTCCCAAGCGGCTTCCCGTCTCGCAGAACCCATACAACACGACCGGCGCGCTCCGCTGGCACAGCCGGATGACCGTCTCCGAGATTCTGGAGAACGCCACGGCAAACGCCTGCACCGGCATCATCTCGGATGCGGTCGCCTCCCTTCCCGTCGGGGTCTACCGCCGCAAAGACGACGGCGGGCGCGTCCTTGAAGCATCCGCGCCGCTCTACCGCCTCCTCAAGCTCCGTCCCAATCCCGGCCAGCACACCTTCACCCTGCTCAAGCAGCTGATGATGCACCTGCTCCTGCGGGGGAACGCCTTCCTTTTCAAGGACTGGGACGGCACGGAGCTTGCGGGCCTCCATGCGCTCAACCCGGAGCGGATGGAAATATTCAGGATGGAGGGGCGGAACGAGTACGCCTACCGCTACCGCCTTGACGGGCAGGTCTTCGAGCTGACGCGCGACAGCATTCTGCACGTCCCCGCGATGGTCTGGGACGGCGTGTGGGGACTTTCCCCCATAGAGTATGCCAACAAGGCAGCCCGCCTTGGCAACAACATGGACGACTATGCCGAGCACGTCTTTGACGGCGGCATCCACTCCAAGCTCAAGGTGACTGTCCCCCTGTCCGAGAAGAACTTCGGGGCGGACGACGCGAAGAAGCTCAAGGAGCGCCTTGTCCAGGCATACGGCGGAATCGAGCACGCGGGCGACCCCTTCATACTCACGCAGGGCATGACCGCCGACGCGCTCAACCTGCCCGACAACAACGGCTCCCAGCTGGTGGAGAACCGCACCTATTCTTCCCGCGAGGTCGCCAAGATATTCCGCGTCCCCCTGTCCATGCTCGGCGAGAGCGACGCGAAGTACAACAACAACGAGCAGCAGGCCCGCAACTTCCTCCAGAACACGCTCAACCCATGGCTGCGCCTTCTGGAGCAGTATTTCTCCGACCTGCTCCCCGTCTACGACCGTGCAGACTGCTATGTCGAGTTCGACCGCAACGCCATGCTCCAGGCGGATTCCCAGATTCGCATCGACAACTACGTCAAGCAGCTGTCCAACGGGATGCTGACGATGAACGACGTGAACCGCATGGAGAACCGCCCGCTCATCGACCCCGCGATAGGCGACGTGCGCTTCATGCCCGCCAACCTCGCACCGCTCACGCCGGACTACGTTGCCGCCTACATGGCCAACCAGAAGCAGCTCATCAAGGGCTCCGGGGACGACAGTAAAAAAAAAGAGAGCTAGACGGCCTCCCGGAGTTCCGCTGGGACGAAGGCGACCATCCGCGCGATGAGCACGGGCGGTTTGTCTGCAAGGGAGGTTTTGCCGCCCGTTTGAGGCGTGGTTTCGACAGTAGGACGAAGAAATATATTGGCAAAGAAATAAAAAACAAGAACGGGAAATCTGCTGTTTTCACGAAGGTCAGCCAGCGGGAAATAAAAAGCAACTTGAAACATTCAAAGGAAAACGGTTTTTCTGTGAAAGAACATTTTGAGATAGCGAACAAAGTTGTCAGTGTTTACAAGGGCTCTGATTTTATAAAGAGGCATGGAGATAAAAAGAACGGAACAAAGGATGTTTTCATGGAGCGTTTCTTGTCTAAGGAGATTCCCTTGTCTACCGGGAACAAGACCAGGGTATGTACGACAATAAAGGATGCCTTTGGGAAAAAGTCAATTTATTCAATTGAGCTTATGAAACCGAATACGGCTATGGAACAGACAAAAAAGAAAGGGACATAAAAAAAACCGTCCCATAAGGAACGGTTGCCATGCGATCGCCATGGAAGGACTTACTTTGCATGGGATTCTGACTGCTAAGGTCAGTGAATCGGCAGCTGTCTTTTTATGGATCGAACTGCTGACATATTCATTGTCGCTCTTTATGCTAGTTTTGTCAAGCACCTGGACAGAACATCGCAAAGGCGAATGTTGCAGCGGCAAGTACCGTTATCAGAATGAAGTATGCAAGCCCTGTCCGTTTTCCCTTCCTCCGTCCGTTTACGAAGAAAAGAACGATGCCCATCAGGATGGAAATAGAGAGGGCAAGTGAAAGGTTTACCACTACTACCGATTTGATTGACTCGGCAGATTTTGCCAGAATGTTAAAGTCAATCGTTATGAACGAGAACACGGCGACGAGTATCCCCATAAGCGTGAGGACGTTTCCGTAGATTCTTTCGGTCAAGGAATCGAGGTTTTCCCGCTCTTCCTTTATGTCCTTCATCAGCTTCGTATATTCGCCCGTGTATCCGCCCAGCCCCTTGTAGTTCGTCTCCTCAGCGAAAGATGCCCCTGTCTGCTTGTCATAGGTCTGGGACGGCACGGAGGAAAGCTTTTCGAACATAATCTGGGCAATAGGGAAGCCCTTGTGCAGGGAAAAGACTTTGTCCGATATGTTCTGGACGCGGAGAAAGGTTTTCGTTGTGTGTCCGGGGATGTAGACTGGAGCGTCAACAGAAAGTCCCGCCCTCATCACGGAATTGCGCTGGATAACCTTTCCGCAAAGATTGTTGGGGATTGAAATCGTCTCCTCGCCCTTCACGTAGACGGTCTGCCCTGGCTCAAGCTCAAGGCTGGCACACTCTTTGCCGTCTGCGTTGATAACACTGTCAATCGTAAGCTCGTAGGCTATGCCTTTAAGGCTCTCTGCCCTGTAGTTCTCGGTGATGAGCTTGCCCTCTGAGACGAGCTTCCTGATTTCGTTATCCGTCAGAATCATTCTATGCTCCTATGACCGCCTATTATATCACGGCAGGGAAGGGCTTGCAAGTCCTAAAACCGCAAAGTGACTGTACAGGCAGGAGGAAACAACCATGTACAGCATACTCATCAGGAACGGCGACAAAAGCTACATCTACCACATGAACGCGGACGGCTCCGTCTTTGCGGGCGACTCGGAGGCCACGACGGCCAAGGTCAGGGAACTTCTCGCGACCTATCCCATCGGCAAGCTGGTGGTGGTCCACAACGTGACCATGACCAGCGACGTGACGCTGACGGACGTGGTGTAATGGAGTGGATTACAGGGCTGCTTAACAGCCCGAATGCGCCATTGGCATTATGTATCGCCCTCCTGGTGTTCTTCGTCTGCGTGACGCTTTCCCGGCGTGGATTACTTGGGATCCACACCAAGTACGTCACCATCGGGGCGACGAGTAGGGAGGATATGATCAAGCTGCACCAGAAGGAGGCCGCGTACCTGTTCATCATGTCGCTGGCCTCCAAGGTGGATGCTGATGGCAAGTTCAACGGGTACAAGACCAAGTACATACTCGAACTCGTCTATGACGAAGTGATTGACTGGATTTTCCAGAATCACATGAGTAGCGATGGCGAGTACGTCAGGATCAAGCAGGACAAGCTGCGTTCGGTCGTGTACAACGTGCCGGACTTGCAGGAGCAGTTCAAGACACGGGAATTCGCCGAGCGGATGGACAAGTGGACGGCGGAGCTTATCGACAGGCTTGTCAGGATTCGCAGCGTCTACTCCGGCAAGAAGTGGGATGTCGTATGACCTGCCCGCTATGAGTTTTAGCAAAATAAACACAGGGGGAGTAAATGTATTTTATTTTGGAATCGGCTGTGGCAAACGGGGCGCGGGCCTCGGCTGTTACGGCAAAAGAAAATTTCAACGATGCCCGGATGCTGTTCCATCAGGTCCGTGCGAGCGCGTTGGCAAACAAGGACGTGACGGAGGCTATAGCCGTCGTCCTGGATGATGCCGGCACCGTCATTGAACGTGACAGCCATAGGGCGGGATAAAGCTTCTTTCGGAGGTTTTGAAATGACTTCTCGCTATGAGAATTCTCAGCGGCTGCTCTGGAACATGAAGTACGCCTGCTTCTTCCTTTCGCTCCTGTCCATAGCGGAGGAGGAGCGGGAGCGGCTGGGACTTGCCGGCACGAAGGTTGACCTTCTGGACGCGGTGAGGCACTGCCGGGAGAAGGGCTGGATTGACGGCGAGTTTGAGGTCCTGTACGACTGCAAAATACTTGCATGGCTGACCGGGAGGAAAGTCACGAAGGCTGTCCTGCAGGCCCCGGGGGTCATCCACGGCAACCAGTACACAATCGAGAAATGGCTGGCGAAGGACGGGGCGTCAAACCATTTCCGCCGTCGCTACTTTGACGTGTACAACGGAAGCCGGACGGTCAAAGAGGGAACGAGGATGTGCTACTACGTGTACACCTTCAAGGAGTAGGTGACAGAATGGATATTGAAAGCTTCATAGACGTCAAGGCAATCATCCAGATTGCGCTGTTTATGGTCGGGTTTACGCAGATGGTCAAGCAGCTGTTTTCGGTGAAGCACCCGAAGCTGAAAATCCTGCTGACCATCGCGGTCGGAATCGGGGGCGGGCTGCTGCTCCAGTTCCTGCCGACGTGGATTTTCACGACGCTTCTGGGCGTGTCCGTTGGCGTGATCTTCTACGACAACGTGCTCAAGCTCTTGGAAAAACTTGTCCGGGGGCTTGAGCAGTGAGCATTGAAGAGATAATCGTCGTGCTAGTGGTAGTTTCAGTCCACTATATACTAAGCAGGGGGACGGAGCAATGAGTACTGTAATATTTATAGGCAAGCTGATAGGCATACCTGTGATGTGCTTCGGTGCTTATGAAGTATGCTGAGTGGCTGTACAGGGATTTCTGGAGCGACGTATGATTCTGGCAATTCTTGGAACAATACTTGTTGCCTGTGTTGTATCTGGGTTCTACATATTCATTGACGAGGTGCTGGGATGATTTGGGCTGTTCTTGGAACACTCTGCATAGGCCTTGGATGCGTCGTATTGGGGTATATGATTACGGAAGGAGCATTTGAATGATTTGGTGTCATAAATGTAAAACGTACTACACGCACAAGTGGAACGAGCTTCGTGTGTGTCCGAGGGGCAGGCCATAACCGTCCGTTGGACGGGGCACATATAAACCTAACCGTATCGGGTAAGTATACGGGTGTCAAAAACATTAAGCACCTAAGTGCGCCGGGTAAGAGCGCACCCTTGCCTTTGTAGCACAACGGTAGTGCGGGCGGTCCGTAACCGTCTGGTGGGCGTTCGATTCGCTCCGGGGGCTTGAAATGGATGGATGGGACAATCTTGCATGGTATCAGGAGGGGTGGGTCCCCGTCGTGGGGGCGGCATTCCTTACGGTGGCCGTCGTAGCTGCGGTGGCGTGGTTTATCGACGGCATAGTCAAATATGCCTACTGGTGGCACAAGGAGGAGGAATGAGAAATGGGAAGGTTCATTGTCTGCTGTCTGCTTTCGCTGCTCTTGCCGCTCTTTTTCTTTGCGCAGGACTCACAGCCTGCCAGTCCGCCCAGCTACAGGGAGACGATGCAGGGATTGTCGCAGCAAATTCACGGGCAGCTGGAAGACTTGAGGCGACAGTCCGAGACCTTGACGACACAATTGGCGATAGCCGAGAACGACTTGCGATTGTCGCAAGGGCAGGTGAGCGAATTAAAGACGGAGTTGACCGACTTGAATACCTGTTTGGAGAATACGAACAGGAAGTTGGCCGACTACTCGACGAAATTGACCGAATACGAGCAGAAGCTGAAAGCGAGGGCGCGTCTGATACGGGCGGGGGTTATGCTGATAATCCTCTTCGTGCTGGTGCGGGTGGCACTCGCCCTCCTTAAGCTCAAGTTCGGAATCAAGATACCCTACTGGATAAACCTAATCCTATAAAAGGAGGATTGCATGGACGGCAATAACGGAAAGCTCGTCCTCCGCTCCCTCCCTGCGTCCGTCGAGACCAGGGAGAAGGAGGGCGGCGGGAAGTGCATAGCGGGGGTAATTCCCTATGACAAGAACTCGGAAGACCTGGGAGGATTCTTCGAGGTAATCAGGAACGGCGCGTTCGACCGCTCGCTCAAGCAGGGCGACGTGCGCTGCCTGTGGGGGCACAACACCCAGTACGTGCTCGGACGCTCCGGTGCGAAGACGCTGACGCTGGAAAGCCGTGACGACGGGCTCCACTTCGAGTGCAGCCTGCCGGACGCGGGCTGGGCGAGCGACCTCTACGGGAGCGTCAAACGCGGCGACGTGCCGGGCGTGAGCTTCGGCTTCTACGTTGTCCGCGACGCCTGGAAGCGGACGCGGGGCGAGCCTGCCCTGCGCGAGCTGCTTGACGTTGACCTCCTTGAGGTCAGCGTCGGCGTGGCGTTCCCGGCATACCCGGACGCTTCGGCGGGGACCCGCGCCCTCTTCGAGAGCAAGGGCATAAACCTTGACGGGCTCGGTGACGTGCTGAAAAAGCAAAGTGACTGTATGAGCGAGGAGGACGTTTCCGCTATCAGGGGCGTGATAACGTCGCTCGAAAAACTGATACCCGCGACCAAACAGGAGCCGGATGCCCTTGCTGCCTTTGACAGCAGGCGGCGCGAGCTGGACATACTGGACGCGGAGGAAAAAGGAGAAAACGACTATGGATTTTGACAAGCTTTCCCTCCGGGAGAAGATTGACACCCGCGAGAACATCATCAAGCAGATGCGCTCCCTGAACGACGGCTGCAAGGACGAGAAGGGCGAGGTCCGCTCGTTCACCGCCGAGGAGGAGGGCAAGTACAAGGGCATGTCCGAGGACGTGCGCAGGCTTACCGACCTCATCTCCAAGGAGAAGCGCGAGCTGGAGCTGAAGGGCTTCACCGATACCCTGCCCGCTCCCGAGCCGGAGGCGAGGAAGCAGGACGGCAGGATGGCCGCCTTCCGCGACTACCTCCGCGCCGGTGTTGCGGGAATGTCCGCGGAGGCGCGTGCCGCCCTGGTCGTGGACGGGGACGGAGCTTCCGCCGCAGCCCTTGCCCCGCAGGAGCTGGTCAACCAGATCCTGACTCCTGCCCGCAGCGACCTTTCCCTGCTCTCCAAGGTCTACACCGTCCACCTCTCCAAGGCTGCCGGAATCGGAGTCCCCTATGAGGCCGCCGATGCCGACGACGCAGCATGGACGACCGAGGTTCCCGTCAGCATCGCCGACGAGTCCTCCCTGTCCTACGGCAAGCGCGAGCTGGGAGCCCACGCCTTGGTCAAGCTGGTCACCATCTCCGACAAGGCCCTCAAGACGAACGCCTTCAACCTTGAGTCCATCATCGGCGACAAGATCCGCTACAAGATGCAGGCCGCCCTTGAGAACGCCATCATCAACGGCTCGGGCGCCGGCCAGCCGCTCGGCCTCTTCACGGCTTCCGCAAACGGAATCCCCGCGTCCGCCGACTTCGAGGCGGCGAGCGCGACGGCCCTTGCAGCCGACGACATCATCAAGGCCAAGCGGTCTCTCAAGTCCGCATACCGCTCCAGGGCAAGCTGGCTCTTCCACCCGGACACGGTGACCAAGCTCCTGCTCCTGAAGGACAAGAACGACCAGTACCTGTGGCGGAGCGGCCTCACGGTCTCCGACCCGGACATTCTGGACGGTGCGCCGGTCATCGAGAGCGACTTCGTTCCGAACACGATGACCACCGGCCTCTACGTCGGCATGTTCGGCGACTTCTCCCGCTACTGGATGACGATGGTCGATTCCATCGCAATCACCCGCCTGACCGAGAAGTATTACCCCTCCGTGGGTTTCTCGGCCCTTGCCTACGCGGACGGCCAGCCGGTCATGGCAGAGGCCTTCACGCGCATCAAGATGGCGTAAGGAGGTCGGCTCATGGCAGAGAAGAAGCTCGTGAGGGCAACCATGAAGGAAACCCTCATGTCCGACCTGGGCCGCCTTGAGCGGGGCAGGTCATACGAGATACCGGAGGACAGGCTCGCCGCCTGGGAGAAGGCGGGGCTTGCCGCGAAAGACGACGGGAAATCCGCGGCTGCCGGGGAGGCGGATGCCTCCAAGGGTTCCAAGGGTTCCAAGAAGGAAAAGAAATCCGCCGAGGGCGGGAAGGAATAGCGGAAGATGGCGTACATAACCGAGAAGCTGCTTGAGGAGTTTGCGGGGAAGTACCCCGAGGCCGAATCGGGGCTGCCCGCCGTGTACGCCGAGGCCGCCCTGAGCCGCATAGCCCGCTACCTGCGCTACGACCCGGAGCTGAAGGAGTACTCGGTCAAGGTTTGGGGCGACGGCACGGACAGCGTCGTCCTCCCTGCCCCCGTTTTCTCCATCATATCCGTCTCCGTGGACGGCAGGCCGCAGGAGAACGACGGCTGGGAATGGAGCAAGAACTACCTTTCCCGCCGCCTTGCGAACGGACAGAAGGAGATCTTCTCTTCCGGCACGCGGCTGGAAATTTCCTTCATGGGCGGCCATGACCCCGTTCCGAGGGACATTCTGGAAGCCGCGCTCAAGCTTGCAACGCTCAGCTGGGAAGCCGCCGGGGGAAATATTGCCGTTACCAGCACATCCTTCGCGGACACGGGGACGAGGAGCTTCAACAACTTCAGCCCTGACCGCATCCTGAACGAGATAAACGGCTGGAGGATTTACCATGTCTAGCGTCCAGATGGTCAGCATCAAGGCGGACGTTGACGAGGTTCAGAAAGCCCTCAAAGGCACGGCCAAGAGCCTGAAATCCATCAGGAAGCAGGCCCTCGGAATCGTGGGGCGGGTGGAATCAAAGGCGGTACGCCAGGCAATCACCGCAAGCACCGGGAAGAGGACGGGCGACCTCCGCAAGGCGTTCAGCTACAAGGTCGCGAAGGACGGCTCCACCGTCACGGTCTGGCCCCGCCCGAAGGACAAGATGGAGGAGGGGCGCAAGGTGTTCCTGAAATCCGTAATCCTGTCCTACGGTTACGATGCCGGGCACAGGAAAGGCCCGCACGTCGCGGCGCGGAACTTCGTGCAGAAGGGGCGCGAGGCCATAGACAGGGGCGACTACGTCGCTGAGCTCCAGAAGATGGTCGACAAAGAGCTGAAGAAATACTGGGGGTAGGATTTGGAAGAGGCATTCGACGCGCTGAAAAAATTCATCGGGGAAAAGCTGCCGGAACGGCTCGCGGAGTTTTCCGACGGCGATACACCCCTGCTTCCCCCGGCGAAAATCGTGTTCGGGGTCGTGGACGTTTCCCGCTCCGACGCGAAATGCACCTGCGCAATCCTGCCCGGCAAGACCGAGGAGGAGGAGCCGACGCTGACGGCGGGAGTCACGTCCAACACGCTGACCGTCGGTTTCATCCACAGGGGCGCGGACTACCAGACCCTGCTCAGGCAGATGGTGCGGACGGCAAAGGCCTTCCGCGTCGCCGTGCGGAGCGACTGGACGCTCGGCGGCCTTGTGGACAAGGCTGAGCTGGGCGGGACGGAATTCTACCCGGACGCGGGGGCGACAAGCGGCAGCTGCTGCATATCCGAGACGGAGATAACGGTGCAGGTTCCGGAGGCGAATGCCCCGGAGCTTGACCCGTTCGACTGATAAAAGAAACTGACAAGGAGGCCTGACAATGGCACCGGAACTTGTAAAGAAGTACAAGATAGGGCTGTGGATTTACGACGAGGCGGGCGAGATGCCTGTCCGCGTGGAGAAGTCCACGGCATTGGACATCTCGCTGAACCCCACGGTGAACACGCGGGATTACATCGTTGACCAGCATCCGACCAACGAGATTGACGACTACGCGCCGACGCTCAACCAGTTAATCACGATGTACAAGGGCAACCCGGACTACGAGCTGCTCTTCCCCCATGCCTACGACCTGCCCACCGGCGGCAAGGCAAAGCGCAAAGTCCTCATCGTGTTCATGCAGGAGCCGGTCATGCGCGACCGCTACACGCTCCAGACCGCATGGCAGGATGGGGCTGTGTACTACACCAAGTCCGGCGACGAGTACACGGCAGCCGGGGAGGTCGCGGAGAACGAGTTCACCGAGGACACCTACTATACCAAGGAGACCGAGCTTGCGGGCTACAAGGCGTGGAAGATGCCCGAATCGACGCTTTCCTTCACGAACATCAACGGGGGCGAGTCTTCCCTCACCTTCGACATCAACTTCGGCGGCGTGATAATGAAGGGCTATGCGAGCCCCGACCCGCAGGACAAGCACCCCGTCTTCACCCGGTCGGACAACGCCGCGGAAGAGTGGGTGGATCCCTTCAAGGCCTAGGAGCGCGGGGATGGTGAGGCTCGACAAGGCTTTCTGGCCGTCCACCGTCTCCGTCCACGGGGAGGACTTCCCCGTCCACACGGAGCACTGGTTCTGGCTGACGTTCTCCCGCCGCCTGCGGGAGAATGCCCCGCTCAAGGAATTCGACTTCCTCTATGACGGAGACTCGCCCGGGGACCGCGAGGCGGGATTCCTCGCCCTGATGGGCTTCTACGCCCCGCCCCAGTCCCTTCCCCGCGACATCGGCGGAGGGGACGGCGGGCCGGTCGTGGACTTCACGCAGGACGAGGACCTGATTTATTCGGCCTTCCTGCAATGCTACGGAATCGACCTGAAGGCAGAGGCCTGCCACTGGCACAAGTTCCTTGCTTTGTTCCGTGGACTGCGCGAGACCAAGCTGAACGACGTGATGGGCTACCGCTCCTGGGAAGAGGGCGACAAGGGCGGCTACGAGAAATTCATGCGCGACATGAAGAACGCCTGGCGGCTGGAAGAGCCGGAGACGGCAGAGGACAAGGCCGCAAAGGAAAAGTTCGAGGAGACCTTCGGCTAGTCAGAAACGGGGGCTTCGGCCTCCGTCTCCTCATTTTCAAGGGATGCCTTGCCAAGCTTCCAGACTACGAAAACAGCGAGGAAGAACAGAACCGGAGAACTGCACGAAAAAAGAAGTCCCAGGCCTATCATAAAGCACCTCCTAAACTTTCTTCGTTGGACGGCTTTTCCCCTTCAACCGGGATGTTCTTGAATACCCAGCGAAAGAATACTGCTAGGACGACAAGGAAAAGAAAAGCTGAGAATCCCGATGTAAACAAAACAATCATAAAGAACCTCCCGTTTCCCTCAAAGTGACTGTGTATATGACAGCACGTTCCTACGAGGCTAATCTTCTTTGTTCGGCTTTTCCTTCCTAAGAACCCAGAGGATAAAAGCTACCGCAAGAAAAACGCTGAGGGGCGAAAGGCATATCATAGTAAGCACCTCCTGTCTTATGGGCTTCTGTGTATATGATAGCACGTTTCTGAGGGGAAACGGGTATGTCATTTGGGATTGCCTTCTTCGTCTATGAACAAATCCTTGTGCTTAATGCACCAAACGAGGCCCACAACGGCTGTAATCGTGAAACAAATCGGTGAAACACACAGGCAAAGTGCAGCCATGGCAACCTCCTTTAAAAGCTGAAACTGACTATATATATGATAGCACGTATTTGAGGTTTGTCAATGGCAAAGAAAGCGGAAGTCGTAACTAAATTCGGTGCAGATACAAAAGAAGCCGCTAAAAAGCGGCTTCTTTTTTCTCTTTTCGAAAGGTGACTATATGTGTGGTGGTGCAGGCAGGGAGAGTCAGTCGTCGTCATCGGAATTCTTTTCGGGAGTATTAAAGATACCGAGTTTTCCCATGATAATCAACGTGACAATGGCAAGGATAATGCAGAACGGTGATACAACTACAAACATGACAACCCCTCCTTAATTGTTCAATGTGACTATATGTATAATAACACATATTTGGGGATTGTCAATGGCAAGCAAAGCGAAGGGCGAAGTTGCCCTAAAGGCGACTGCTGACACAAAAAATGCTGAACAGGGATTTAGCAAGTTAGCTTCGAAAGTTAATTCGTTTTCAAAGACACTTCAAGGACTTGGCAAGTCTGGTGGCCCAATGCAGGGACTTGCAAATCTTGGCAGTGCTGTATCTGGTCTCGGCATGGCTTTTTCCGGTGTAACAAAGGCCATTGGCTTTACCGTTGAAAAACTGAAGGAGTGTGAAGGGGCTTGGAATGTCCAGCATGATGCGGAGGTAGCCCTTGAGGTCGCCGCAAAGAACAATCCGTTCCTGAACGGACAGTCCGTCAAGGGGCTCAAAGAATTTGCCGGGCAGCTCCAGGCGGTCTCCAATTTCGGTGATGAGGAACTGCTCCCCATGATGAGCCAGCTGGCGGCTTCGGGCCGTACCCAGTCCGAGATAATGGACATTATGTCCGCCGCCGTTGATGTTGCGGCATCCGGTACGATGAGCCTTGAGTCGGCCGTAAAGGGACTTAATCAGACGTATTCAGGAAGCGTCGGTGAGATGGGCAAGACGCTCCCCGCCCTGAAATGTCTGACCGATGAACAGCTGAAAAACGGCGAGGCCGTCAAGATGGTTGCCCAGGCCTACAAGGGGCAGGCGGAGGCAGCCGCTGATGCGGCAAAGCAGCGGGCAAACGCCTTTGGCGACATAAAGGAGGTCATTGGGGCTTGGGTAACAGATGTGTTTGAACCCTTGCGGAAGGCCGAGGCAAAGGTCTTTGGCGATATGGCCACCCACCTGCGGGAAAATTACGACCATGCAAAGAACCTCAAGGAAGCCTTGAAGGAGGCCAAGGACGTCCTGAAAAACGGGGCGGGGGATGCCTCCGCAGACAACTTTGAGTCTCTCAAGGCAAAGCGGCAGGCCATCAAGGAGGGCATAAAGGAGGCAAAAAGCAAGCTCAGTGAGAAGCAGATAGCGCAGGTCTACAGCGGCGAGGGCTTCTGGAACAAGACCCAGACGGAGCTGGGGAACCTGGAAACCGCGCTCAGGGAGATTGAGCCGCTGTACAGGGTTGCCCTTGAGAACCACACCAAGGCAGAGCTGGCCGCCCGTGCGTCTGCCGATGCCGCCAAACTTGCGGCTGATAAGGAGAAAGCGCGGGCGGAAGCGGCTGCCGCCGCTGCCGATGCCGCAGCGAAAGACAGCGAGACCCGCGCCCGCCTGCGCAAGTCCTACGAGGACAGCGTGGCCGCCGTCCTGAAGGAAATAGAGGCCCGCCGTCAGCTGGGGGAGGCCGTTTCGCAGGAAGAGGAAGACCGCGCCGAATACGAGGCCCGCTACAAGGGCTACCTGAACCTGATAAAGAGCGCGAACGGCCTCATTTCCGGCAACTACGAGACCGAGGTCGCCTACCGCGAGAAGATAGCGGAGCTCGCCAAAAAGGTCGCCGAGTACGACAAGGCCTCCGGCAACGACGGCAAGGATGCCGCCGAAAAGTGGAAGGACTACCAGAAGGCGCTGGAAGACGTCAACAAGGAGTTCGGCAAGGAAAGCCCCGCGAAGAAGGAGAGCGAGCGCATCCTTGAGCTCAAGAGCAACCTCGCCGCCATGTACGTGGAGCTGGAGTCAATTTTTGACGGCGACACGGACAAGATCAAGGAGGCGGCCGACGCCTATGACGTGGCCGCCAAACAGCTGAACGAAGCACACAGGCGTGCCGTCGAGGCCGAGGAAGAGGCTACCAGGAAGGCCGTTCAGGACGCGAAGGACAAGGTCCATGCCGCCGGAGCCTTCACGGAAAAAGAAGAAAAGTCCAGCACTCCCCTGCAGGATGCCGTCGCCCAGAGGCAGGAGGCCATGCGGGCGGAGATGAAGGCCCTGATCAAGTCCGTGGAATGGGAGCAGATGACCGCCGACCAGAAGAGGGAAATCTGGGACAGCTACTACGTCGACCTTGCCCGGATGAGCGACGACATGTATGAGGCGTGGAACATGGACGCGATAAACAACATGGAGTCGGTCTCCGAGACCCTTGTCGCCGCCACGTCCAAAATTTCCTCCGCATTGCAGAGCGCGGGCGACAGCGCTATACAGAGGGCGGAAGACCAGAAGAACCGTGAGATTGCCATCTGGGAGGAGAAATACCGGGCGGGGGAAATTTCCGAGCAGGAGTACCAGGACAAGAAGACTGAGCTGGAGAAGGATGCCGCCAAGAAGGAATACCAGATAAAGAACTGGCAGTGGGCCGCACAGGTCGCCGAGGCGACGGCGAACATTGCCGTGGGCGTCACAAAGGCAATCGCGGAGAATGGCTGGCCCGCCGGTGCGGTCATGGCGGCGATGGCTGCCGCCGCCGGTGCCATCCAGCTTGCCACCGTCGTGTCCAATAAGCCCCAGCCTCCCGCCTTTGAGAAGGGCGGTATCGTCCCCGGTACGAGCTGGTCCGGCGACAAGGTGCAGATACGCGCCAACTCCGGCGAAGGCGTGTTCACTCGCGGGCAGATGAAGGCCCTTGGACTCATGGCCCGTGGCGAGGGCCGCAAGGAGGGCGGTACGCAGGTGAACGTGGAGAACAACGCCTCCAACCTGGTCGGGGTATCCCCGCAGGTGGACGGAAACAGGATAAAGCTTCTCATCGATGCGCGGGTGAACGAGTCCATGCGCAAGGGACGGTACAGCCAGTCGCTGGCTCAGGCGAGCGACAGCATGACCGGGAAATACTATGGGATATAAGGGGGCGTTATGGTACCTGCGGACTGGCCGGAAGGCGTGAACAAGAAGGCGTACGGGCAGGATTCCTCCTATGACGAGAACCGGGTGGAGGTGAAGTACAAGAGCGGGCGCAGGATTTACTACCGCAGGAACTCGACGGAGCGGCAGACCCATGCCGTCAACATGAGCATGGATGACAGGAAGCCGGTCTCCGGAACAAAGACGGAGTTCCGCGTCTTTTTGTCCTGGTTCGAGAAGACCCTGCACGGCGGGACCGTCCCCTTCTACTTCCCGGACGTGACCGTCCGCGACGGAAAGACCGAACGCCTGTACTACATGAAGGAAACGCCGACATGGAACGGGCAGGGGAAGAAAGAAGTCTCTTTCACGCTGGAGGAGGCATAAATGGACCCCTTGTATGAAAAGCTCCTTTATGGCGGCGGCTACAGCCTCCCCTACCTCGTGCACCTGTATGACGGCGCGAGGGACGGGAGCACGGCGACCACGCACATCCGGCTCATAAACGACAACCGGGACCTTTTGTGGGACGGAGAGACCTGGCTTGCGTCCGCCTTTGACTTCACGCCGTCCGACGACGGGGAATCCAGCCTCAGGATAACCGTGGCGGGCAACGGGCTGAAATCCCTGCTCGATTCCGAGTACGTGTTCAATGCCGAATTCACGGGCATCCTCCTTGAGGACGGGACGGTGACGCCCATCCGGGGCTACCGCAGGAGTTACGGGACGGCCATCTGGAACGGCAAGGAGGCGGAAATTACCTTCGACGCGGACGACCGCATGGAGATGACATTCCCCGCCCTCATATTCAACGTAAGCAACAACAGGGGGAACTCATGACATTTACGGATCTCATCGGAACGCCGTACAAGGCGCACGGGCGCAGCATGGAGGAAGGCTTCGACTGCTATGGCCTCGTCCTGGAATGCAGCAGGAGGTCGGGGACGCCGCTGGCCGACCTGGACTACCGCAGCCCGTCGTTCTCCCTGGCGGAGGCGGACGGCATGAAGGTCGGGCTGAACGTCCTCGGGGTCCCCGGCCCCAAGCCCGGACGGATTGTCGAGATGGACTACAACGGCAAGGTGCATATAGGCTGGATGGTTGACTACAACAACGTGCTCCATGCGACCGAGCGGGGCGTGCGGCTTTCGGCCCTCGCAGCCCTGAAGGTCCGTGGCTATTATGAGGTGGTTCCAGAATGAGGCTCACCGTATTCACGGGCATAGGCGACACGCACGAAACGAGGCTCGTCCCCGACGGCCTGTCCTACCGTGCCGCCTGCCCCGACATCGACTTCGAGCACGCCGTCGTAGTCTCCGGAGGCCGCCTTGCACGGTCCGACGATGCCGTGGCGGAAGGCTCCTTTGTCCGCGTCCTGCCGGAGGCCCCCGCCGTCGTTGCCGCCGGAGTGATGATTGCCGCCGCCGTCGTCGCCGGAGTGGGCGTCGGCGTCGCGATGTACAAGCTGAAAAAGGCGCAGGCCGCCCAGACCCCCGCCGCCCAGGCGGACAAGCAGAAGGAGGTCCTGAACAGCGACAGCGCGAACCTCCCGTTCCAGCGGGGGGCGACGAACGCCATTGCCACCGGCAAGACCCAGCCCTACGTGATGGGGAGGCACGGCTTTACGCCCTACCTCCTTACCGGCAAGTGGTATGAGCTTTCGGGGCCGGGCGGACGCGACCAGTATGTGACCCAGGCCCTGGAATGCGGCTTCGGCAAGCTTGTGTTCGAGGAGCTGAGGGCGGACGAGGTCATGCTCAGGAAGTTCACGGAGGGGGTGCCGCAGGACGGCCACTGGAACTTCCTTGACACGCCCTTTTCACAGGGAGGATCCTGCGAGGCTGCCCAGGACGGACAGCCTTTCTCCGTACTTACCCAGGTCAACACGCGCATTGCGAGCGCGACCAGCAGCCAGAGCATACCCTACCGCTCGGAGATTGACTCCGGCTCGTCCACGGAGCTCATTGTCACGCTCGACCCGTATGCGCGGGACGTGACCCTTGCAATCAGCTTCCCGATGGGCCTGTACGCGACCAACAAGGAGGACGGCAGCCACCATTCCACGACAGCCCGCATAGGGGCCTACTTCTCCGTGGACGGCGGAAGCAGCTGGACGACGATGCCGTTCACCGTGACCGTCCCCTCCGGCAACAGCACGACCTACGTGGACAGGCAGACGGTGAAGGCCGTCAAGGGCATAATGGGGCAGGCGCTCTTGGGTAAAGCCGGAAGCCAGTTCCCCGACTACGGGCTGTTCCCCGTGGTCTGGTCCCAGCACGTCATAAAGGGCTACGAGCTGGAAAGCGAGACGCCAATCCCAACCTCGGAGTTCCCGACAGGAGATGCCGTCCTGCTCACCTTCCAAAAGACCTGCACTGTCGAGCCTCCGGACTCCAGCTTCGGCAACGAGTTCAGCCTGTGTTGTACAGATGAGGTGCGCTACGAGGCTTCCCGCCAGTTCAGCTGGGCGGAGATAAGCGCGAACAAGGCGGCGGGCAACCGCTGCATCTACGTGAAGCTGGTCAACGAGTCCACCAAGGACAGCTACATAACCAACTCGGCCTGCCTGCTCTATTACGAAAGCCACTGCTACGACCCGGAGAAGTCCGAGGCCGCCGGGGCTGTCGTGGACTGCCCCATACTGGAGCCCAAGGAGATGGCCCTGTCCGCCATGCTGGCCGTCCGCATAAAGGCGAGCGCGGCCAACGAGGACAAGCTGCGCAAGATAAACGTCGTGGTCCGCTCCGTTGCCCGCACCTGGACGGGCGAGGCCTGGACCGTGGAAAAGACGACCACGTCCAATCCCGCCGCCATCCTGCTTGAAATACTGACGTCCGACATTCACCCCATGTCCCGCTTTGCCGACACGGAGCTGGACCTCAATTCCTTCGGCGGCCTGTACGAGTTCTGCGAGGCCCAGCGAATAAGCTTCAACGCCGTCCAGACCGCCAAGGCCACCAAGAAGTCGCTGGTCGAGACCGTGTGCGGGGTGTGCCATGCCTCCCTCTACTGGAACATGGCGGGCATCCTGTCCGTCGCCTGGGACTGCCAGCAGGGAGGTCCGCTCGCCGTCCTGGACGCCGACTCCGTGATTGACGTGAAGGTCAAGAAGGAATACGAACGCCGTGTTGATGCTATGCGGCTGACCTACACGGAGGCGGACACCTGGGAGCAGAAGACCGCGCTGGTGAAGCGGAATTCTTCCCTTGTGCTTGACGCCGATTCCGTAATCCAGGAGCTGACCGTGACGGGCCCGGAGTACCTGCCCGAGGTCCAGAAATACGCCCGCTACATCATGGCCTGCCAGAACCTCCGCCCCAAGGTCGTGACGGTGACGCTGGGACGGGAGGGCATGTTCTTCACGCCCTGGACGCGCATACGGCTGACGGACGATGCGCTGGGCGACGAGCCGCAGGACCTCATCATAACCGCAGTCCGTGGCAACGGGGACGGCTGGGAGCTGGACTGCGCCGACTACAACGACAACGTGTACGACTCCGGCGAGATTGCCGACTACGAGAGCAACGTCCGAGAATGGGCCGACCCTGCCGACGGGCTCCCAAGTCCGTTTGTCCGGCAGGGCGAGCTTGAGGAGCAGCTTGCCAAGCTGAACTCAAGCGGAAGCGTGATAGCCGCAGACCCCGACGTTCCTCTCATAACCGTAAAGGCCAGCATGGAGGGACTTTCCCTTGCGATGGTGGCCGGGGGCGACGGGCTCAAGAACGTCCCGAAGTCCGTGACATGGCTCATAACCCGCCCGGACGGGACGGAGGCGGTCGTTGAGGATGATGCGTCCGCTGGCTATGCCTTTGACCGTATCCTTGACGGGTACCCCGAGGCGGGCGACCTTGCCCGCTACCGTGTCAAGGGAATATTGACGAACGTCTATGGCAGGACGGCACAGAGTGCGACAGCTTCCGTTGACTCGTCCGGTTATGGCACGTGGATTCCCCTTGTCGCCGAGCTGACCGCCCAGAGGATTACGGGGCGGACCGCGACGCTCAGCTTCGGCCAGCAGCAGGGCCGTATGCTCTATGGTCAGACAAGGTACAAGATTGAGATACGCAAGAAGGGGGAGACCCCGTGGTACAAGCCTGACCTGACGCGCGACCCGTATGCGAACGTTGACAACTACAAGGCCGAGGAGTCCACGCCTGACGTGACCGCCGGGCTGAACACCACCCATACCTTCACGCAGACGCTGCCGCTTGACGGACAGAACGACGTCATCTACTACGAGAGCTGGTGGTACACGTCCCGCGACAAGAAGGATGCCTACGGCAATCCCGTCCAGCAGTCCGCCCGCACCGAGGCCTTCCGCGTCGCTCCTCCCCACGTTGTCGATGCCGGGGAGGCCTACGGCGGAAGCGATGCATCTGGAATAAGGGACGAGTTGCCCGGAGCCGTCGGAAGCGGCGTAATGCTGCTTGGCGACAGCGACTTCCGTCCCTTCGGAGTCAACAGGGGCCTGTCGTGGGAGGTCTATGGAGAGATAGGAGGCGAGGGGAGCGGGGAAGAAACCGTCTGCGTCGTCAGGTATGAGGGGCAGATTTTTGAGCTTACCCCTGAGGTGACCATAGGCGGCGTGTCGTATGAGATTTCCCGCGGTATTGTCACCATAGACGGCCAGACGATTCCGGTCGACGTGTGGAACAGCAAGGTCACGATAAACGGAGTTGAATACCCGGTTACGGGGACCGTCTGGATAGGCGGTGTCGCGTTCAACGCCGACGACGTGTGCGACGACAACGGAATTTTCATGGCCACGCGCCACTCCAAGTTTTTTACGGAGGACGGTGCGAATCCGCGCGACACGCTCTACGAGTACAGGGCGACCGCATACGTTGTTGATCCCGCCACCGGAGCCCTTGTGCATCGGGCTGACGGCCTGTCCGTGTTTGTGACCGCCCTTGCCACCAGCGCGGCGGACGTGGTGAATTCAGCAATCACGCACAACAAGATTGCTCCCGGAGCCGTGCAGGTGGACAACCTTGCCGCCGGCTGCATAACGGCGGAAAAGATGGCCGTCCGCGACCTGTTCGCAATCTGTGGCGTGTTCGGGCGCATCCAGAACAACGAGATAACGGACGCGGCGACGAACTTCTGGAACCTTGAGACTGGGCAGTTCCTCTTGAGCAACGGCATCAAGGACGCCGACGGCAACCTGACCGACCCCGCCTCGGAGTATTTTGCCTATACTCCGGCGGGTTACACCCAGCCGGACGGGACCGTTGCTCAGGTCGGAAGCTTCTGGTTCAAGATAGCAAACTTTGTCGTTGCCGCCGTGGGATCTATCATCAAGGGCGTGTTCCGTGTCCAGCGGACGACGAACCCCGCCGACAGCAGCCCGCTCCTTGTCGCCAATCCGAACGCGACCGCAGACCAGACGACGGGAACGCCTGCGAACACGGTGAAGGTCAACGGGAATGCCTCCGTGTTCGGCACATTTGATGCGAGTGCCGTCGGAATCGGCATCATAAACGCCGTCTACCCGGTCGGCTCCACCTACACGACGCTTGGGGCCGTGCATCCGAACACCCTTTTCCCCGGGACGACATGGGTAAAGATAGAGGGCTGCTTCCTGCTCGCAAGCTCGGCCACGGTTGCCGCCGGTGCCACAGGAGGCGAGGCGACCCATGTGCTCACCGAGCAGGAGATGCCGTCTCATACGCATACGATGGCGGATGCTGGAGGCCACAGCCATACGTACAGCTATGGATACGGCTATTCGAACGACAAGGATATGTCGTGGAGCAACAGCGGCATAAAGACCATAGCCAATGTGGATCATGAGGGCAGGGCGACTTCGGCGGACGGCGCCCACTCGCATACAATCGTGGCCGACGGAGGCGGGCAGGCTCACAACAATATGCCCCCGTATCTGTCAGTGAATATATATAGAAGGACTGCATAGGAGGAAAATATGGCGACGCTTACCACATGCGACATCAAGACCATCGACGAGCTTGCGGAGATAAGCAAGGACGAGCTGTCCAACGAGGACAGCCTGCTTACCTTCGACAAGGACATGAACTGCCACAAAAAGTTCAAGGTGACGGCATTGCGGGCCTTCGTCAACGAGAATGCCCATGATGCGGCTGCTCAGGCTGCGGCCGCCGCCGCGTCCGCATCAGATGCCGCATCATCCGCCACGGCTGCCGCTGGTTCGGCAACGTCGGCTGCATCGTCGGCAACGTCCGCCGACGGGAATGCCACTCTTGCGGAAAGCTGGGCCGTCGGGCATACCGGGACGAGGACGGGGGAGGATACGGACAACGCGAAATACTACGCCGAAACCGCCGCATCCGCCGCCACCTCTGCCACGGCCTCCGAGTCTGCTGCCTCCGCTTCCGCCACCGGGGCCGAGACGGCAGCCGAAAGCGCGGCCGGGTCCGCCGCCGACGCGTCGGACAGCGCGGATGCCGCCGCTGAGTCCGCGAGGATAGCGAGGGAGTCCGAGCCGGGGCAGGCCGTTGACGCGGCCAGAACCTACGCCACTCAGGCCGAGAGCTGGGCCGTCGGAGGTACTGGAACGCGGCTGGGCGAAGACACCGACAATGCGATGTACTACGCAAGGCTTGTCGCAGGGCGAGGCACGGTTCCTGCCGACGTGTCCATTGATGCCATGGTGGGGGAGGCCTATGCGGGCACGTGGCTCCTTCCTTCCACACACAGTGTTACAGGTGAGCACAAGCCGACCATCAACGGGTCCGCTCTTGCCGTCGATACCCTGCTTACCGTGCGGACTTCGGAGGGCGTGACCCATCAGGAGCTGTCGCCAAAGGACAACCCCGGGAACTGGACCAGCAGGCGGGCGTACAGGAACAATGCGTGGATAAACGTCAACACCAACGGAGGCTGGACCACGCAGTATCCTGAGTACAGGGGGGTAGTTCCCACGGGAATCAGTATCGACGACATGATCGGTCCAGAATGGGTGGGAACGTGGTTTTTTTGGGGATATGGATATACTGGCCATAAACCGTATGTGGCAGGGGCAATCACCCAAGAGAATGGGACTCTTTTTGTCCGTTACTCGCACACCCCCTCTAATAGTGGTGGTGAAAGTTTTACGATCCAGACAATAACTCCAACTGGAAACAACTGGAGGGCTGACAGGACGTATTACCATAAAAGCGGCTGGCTGAACGCCTCCGACACCCCCGTTGTAGGCACGTCCTACGGAGGATGGGTTGTAGACTATCTATCAGGGTTCATAATAAACGGGTCGTCTTTTCCTTACGCAAACAATGGTATACATGTCCGCTATTCTATATATCACGGTATACCGGTTGTGGAAATGTACGGTAACGACAAGGACTTTTACTACCGCACGAACTATCTAATAGCATCCCGTGCCGAGATGGAAAAATATTGGTGGTACTTCTCGCTACGGAACACGTTTGTATGGTTTGAATACAAGTACGCCATCTACAACTCCGGCAATGCATTCCATACCGTCGTCCTGCACGAAAATTTTGGCGACGGCTACGTGTATATGATCCTTGAAAGTGTAGGGACGGCACCAACACAGGTGGCCTATGCAGTTAACACCTTCCCTCTCGTCAGGATTGCCGCAAGCTCTTAGTAACATTTTAACTTAATAGATTAATAGGAGGAATAGAGGATTATGATGGGATATGAGAAGGACCACGTGTGGTACATGTGGGCACGTGACGGTCAGCTTATCATCGGGGACGATGTGGAGAAGGTGAAGAAGGACTATTTCCTTGGGGACCGCGAGCCCGACTTGCAGATGACGGAGCAGGAGCTTGACGACTGCGGCCGCATGGTGCGGGTTATCGACGGTGGAATCGTCGTCGGCAAGACGGAGAAGGAGAAGGAGGAAGAGGACAGGAAGCGTGCGGAGATGATGCCCTTTTCACAGCCGAAGGGGCTCCAGCTCGAAGAGGCTGTAGAGGGGTACAAGGCCAAGCTGGCCGAGACGGATTATGTCGTGATAAAGATAGCCGAGGGGGCGGCGGACCGCTCCGAGTACGAGGACGTGCTTGCCCAGCGGGCCGAGTGGCGGCGCAGGATAGAGGAGCTGGAAGTATAGAGAGGATGCCGTTTCCCCGGAGGTGCGATTCCGCGGGGCATCTTTCCTGTTCAGCCGGCTACGCCGCTCCTTTTGGGGCTGCGTTGTTGTGCGATTTATGAAAAAAGTAATTGGCAGAAATCTAAAAATGCAGTATCATGAAACTGTCAGCGAGAGCTGGCGACGATGTTCTGCAGCGATTTTCTGGGGGTGTCAACATGAAAAGCGTTCTGTCCAAATCGTGGCCCATGTTCGTAGGGGCTGGTGTATTCTTTGCACTGAGGGCTTTCTTCCCAGGAGCGTCTGCCCGCGAGGTCGCCGTCAAGTGTGCGGCATCCGCCGTCCTTTTGGTTCTTGCCGTTGTCCTTTTTGTCCTTCACGGGAAGCGGGGTCGGGCCGATGGACGCTGAGAAGAAGGACGGCAGGGGAGGCGCAAGGCCTGGCGCGGGCCGCCCTGCCACCGGGCGCAAGGTCATCTTCTCTTCTACTACCATAAGCGGGAGCCCGGAGGAAATCGCCCTGCTCAAGCAGAAAGCGAAGGACGCGGGCAAAAGCGTCTCCCGTTACGTGCTGGACTGGGTGGGGAAGAGCTAAGGGAGAAACGCCCCTCACTGTTCCTGCCCAAGGCCCCTGCTGGGGTGTCAAATGGAACTGTCAAGCGTCAGGAGGCAAAATAAGGAAACAGAAAGCTTTACAAGGAAATGTTTTTACTATATACTTGTATCAGATTCAAGGGAAAATGAGCATGTAGGTACAACCCAATTGGGCCTTCTAAGCAGTGGGTCGGCGGTTCGAATCCGCCATGCGTCAACGGGGCATTTCGTTGTGTTGCAACAGTTTGCCCCTCCCTTTACCACGGGAGAGGGGATTTTTTATCTGGTCGGCTCAGGCGAACACGGGCCGTTTCTTTTCCTCCGCGCACTGGAGCAGGTACAGGTTTATCAGCACCTGGTAGGCCGTGCCCGTCTCCGCGGCGAGCCCCTTGAAATAGGATATTACCCGCCCGTCAAGGTTTATGGTGACGGGCTTCTTTTCCTGCCGTGCGGCGATGTTCCGTGAGGCAGCCTCCATAAGCTGCCGCCTCTGCTCTTCCTGATTCTCGCTGGGCGTGAAATCCTCAAGATGATCCTCTATCCACTGCTCCTCGTCGTCCAGCACGATGTTCGCCGGGTCAAACGCCATTTTCCAACCTCCTCTTTTCTTTCCTTGACTGAAAAATCGTCTTCAGGAACCAGCCGCCGTCCTCTTCCTCGACAAAAGGAACTATGCAGGGGTATCCGTCCAGAATGATGGTAAGGATTTTCTGTCCCTTCCTCGCAGGATTGTCCCGGGGGCCAAGAAACGCGCCCCGTGCGACCGCATCCTCGACCTGCTCGAAGCTGACGTGCCGTGTCTTTTTCAGAAGTTCGTTCTTTCCCGGGTTCCAGCTGATTTTCATATTTTTATTGTAAATATATTATACATATTTGTCAATGTGATTTTTTCAGGGCAGTTTGATTTTTCCTTCGTGATGTGCTATATTTACGGAGGTTTTCATTTTCCCATCTTTTGAGACACAATCTCCTTAAAAGATTTTTCCCTCCCTGTACCAGCGGGAAGGGATTTTTATTTGTCAGGCTTTCTTTCCTGCATTTTTCTTCCTCATGTAAATGAATGCCCCGGCTATGACAGCTGCAACGAAAATGACCGCATACTTTAAAATTGACATATCAGCCCTCCGGCAATATAATTAGTAAGGAAGGGGAATCCCGTGCACAGGCTTGGCTGGGATTCCCACCGACTGGTGGTTGTTCCTGCCGTCAAGCCATTTCGTGATGTAGTGATGTAATATCCGACTATTACACCCAGCATGGCGAGCAGGAATCCAAACTCCTTGTCGGCAAAGTAAATTTGAACCAAAAATGCAGGTGTCAAGTTCCAGATGATGCCGAAACAGGACGGAAATGCTGAGGCCATCAAAACGAGCTGAAACGTGCAACGACTGGGACGTTGACCTGTCTGATTTTGTCTTTTTGAGCAAGACTGTTCAGGGGGCGGGCGACGAAAAGCTACCGGGGCTTGATGTCGAAACCCATTGCCGCATAACGGGTTACGTTGCCTCCTCTATCATTTTGCGTATCCCCGAAAAACTCCGCAGAATCCTGTTTGTCAGAAGCTCCCCGCTTGCAGCCGCAGTCCACGACATAGGTAAGATAAATCCTGATTTTCAGAAAATGATTTATGAGGCCTGCTCTCCCGGCTCAGACGGCAAGGTCAGTATGGCCTTGTCGCGGCTTTCGGGCATCGGGGCAAATTCCGCAAATGCGAAGCGGGCGGGATGTTCCTTCCATGCGAAAGTGACACAGGTTTCGCTTGCGGCTGCCCGGGCGCACTTAAAGAAGTATATTGCACTGATAGAAGGAATGCATCATGGGTTCAGGCCGGTGGATTCCATAGCCTATCCTGAAGAACGCTACGGAGGAGACGGCTGGACGCAGGCACGGCATGCGCTCTTGGAGAAGTTGGAATCCGAATTCAGCACTGGGGCGGCAGACTGGCAGGATGTGCAGAGTTGGGATGAGGCCTGTGTCCTTGGTGGTCTGGTCATAGTCGCGGACTGGATAGCTTCGGGCGGGTGTTTTGCGGGACTGAAGGATTCGGACATGCTTGGCAGGGACGAAATCGTCACGATGGCGGACAGGGCCGTCCGTGATGCCGGATTCCACAGGCTTTCCGTGATGCAGGGGCTGTCGTTCAGGGACATATTCGGCTTTGCTCCCCGGGATGTGCAGAAATCGTTCTTTGATTCGGTGAGCGGTCCCGGCGTGTACGTGCTTGAAGCTCCCATGGGATTGGGAAAGACGGAGGCTGCCTTGTATGCGGCGTACCGGGTTTTGAGCCGGGGACTTGCGACTGGACTTTACTTCGCGCTGCCGACGCAGCTCACGTCAAACAGGATATACGAGCGCGTCGAGCTTTTCCTGAAAAAAATACTTTCATCCCAGAATGAAGATGATTCGCTCCGCCTGCTCCATGGAGCTGCCTGGATGGAGCGGACGTTCGGAGAGGACGGCGGCATGGGAAAAAGCTGGTTTGACGCAAAAAAACGCGGTATCCTCGCCCCGTTTGCGGTGGGGACCGTTGACCAGGCCCTGATGTCCGTGATGGACGTGAAGCATAGTATGGTGCGTTCGTTCGGCCTTGCGGGGAGAGTCGTCATCCTTGATGAGATTCACAGTTATGATGCCTATACCGGCACAATCCTCAATGCGCTTGTTGAGAGCCTGAGAAAAAGCGCATGCACCGTTATCCTGCTCAGTGCGACCCTCACCGCACGGCAGAAGGAAGAAATCCTGCAGCTTCCTGCCGGGCGGGACCTTAATCAGGCCTATCCGCTGGTGACGGCACAGGCTTCCGCCGTGGTGGATTCGGAGGACCCCTGCCGGACAGACCGCATAGAAAGCGACCCCCTGCAGGAGACGGCTTGCGAGGCCGGGCGGGGAAATACGGTTGCCGTCAGCTTTTGTGACGACCGGGGAAAGGCATGTGAGACGGCGCTGGATAAGGCTTTTTCCGGCCAGCAGGTCCTGTGGATTGAAAATACGGTGCAGGATGCGCAGGATGTTTTCAAGCTTATCGCCGGAAGATGCGGTACGGACGTAGAATGCGGACTGGTGCACTCCCGTTATGAGAAGGCCTGCAGGTCAGAGAATGAGGCGTACTGGGTGGGTCTGTATGGCTCTGACGGCAAGGCCCGCCGCAGCGAGAAGGGGAGGATTCTTGTGGGAACGCAGGTCCTGGAGCAGTCGCTCGACATAGACGCGGACTTCCTGCTGACGGCTGTCTGCCCGACGGATATGCTGCTGCAGCGTATGGGACGCTTGTGGCGGCATGCCTCCAACGCCTCTGTACGTCCTTCCGGTTCGGAATGTGCCTGTTTGATTATCGCCCCCCGCTTTGAGTCCGTCTGCAATGAAAAGAATGTCTTTGGCGCGAGCGGGGCCGTCTACAGCGAGTATGTCTTGTGCCGGACCTGCGAGCAGTGGAAAGAGCTCCGCTCAGTCTCTTTGCCGGGCGACATCCGACGGCTGCTGGAGGACACGTATTCCGACCGCGAGGAAAGCGGCCTGTGGAAATCATACAAAGATGAGATGGAAAAAAAGAAAAAGCTGCTCGAAGGCTTTGCTAGGCTTACCCGGTCAAAGGAGATTGCGTTTGACAATACGAAAACCGAATCCCAGGTTCAGACACGCTATTCAGAGCTGGAGAGCGTCTCTGTCCTTTTGCTCAGGTCCTTTGAAAAGGAAGGTGCTGGTCATAGGCTGCGCTTTTGTTCCGGGGAGTCCATACTTATGCCTGGAACAAGCCGTGATATTCCTGAACGGGAACGCATGAGAATCAGCAAGGTCCTGATGGAGCATTGCGTGAGCGTCGCCGAGAAGAACGCCCCCGAATATGAAAAAAATATTGAAGTGTTCTCGGATTACTTGTATACTGGTCGTGATGACGATGAGCATCCGCTGCGATGCGCGATTGTGGGAGACGATTCCATGCTGTATACGATGCAAAAGCTTCCGTGCGGCGGTGAGAACGATGACGGGAGCAGAAGCCGCTTTTATTACAACCTGCTGCTCGGCTATCAGGTAGGAAGGGAGGGTATTCATGGAAAACAGATATAACCTGCTCGACGAGCAGTGGATTCCTGTCGTTGGGGAAGGAAAGGTTGGGCTGAGGCGGATTTTCACGGACGCGGGCCTTACCGCCCTTGGCGGGAATCCCATAGAGAAAATAGCCATGTTCAAGCTGCTCCTTGCCATAGCCCAAACCGCATGTACGCCGGAGGACGAGGACGGATGGAAGGCCCTTGGCTGTGACGGTATGAGAAAAGCCGTGCTTGACTACCTTGACAGACACCGGGACTGCTTCTGGCTCTACGGTGAAAGGCCGTTCCTGCAGATGCCGGAGATTCAAAAGGCGAACAAGCAACATTACGGAGCCTTGAAAATGGAGGTCGCCGTTGGAAATACTACGGTCGTGACGCAGATTCAGTTAGAGACTCCTTTGGACGATGCGGAAAAGGCCTTGCTCCTGATAGTACAGATGAATTTTGCATTTGGTGGAAAGAAAGTCGATAACTCTATCGTCCTTTCAGATGGATATGAAAAGTCAAAGACCGGGAAGCCTGGGACTTCATTGGGGTTCATGGGGTTCCTTCATTCATTTGTTATGCTGCCGACGCTGCTGGAATCAATTTACGTGAATCTCTTCCCGAAAGAAAGTATTTTAGGGTTTGGCGGGATGTTTCCTGCCGGAGTTGGTACAGCTCCATGGAAAAAAATGCCAGCAGGGGAAAAAGATAGCGTTGCGGACATGTATAAGAAGTCCTATATGAGCCGGTTGATTTCCCTGAACCGTTTCTTATATCTTTCAGAGGATGGAGCGCATTACTCTGAGGGCCTGCAATTACCGGATTATGCAGAATCTTATTGTGACGCATCTATAGCCGTTGATTTTTACGCAAAACCAAAACCGAAGGTTATATGGACTAATCCGGAACGAAGACCCTGGAGGCAGCTGACTGCTTTGCTTGCTTTCCTGGACGGAAAAAACTCTTCATCCTTTATATGCTATCAGCTGAAAGCCGTGTTTTCGTCAGCCAGGTTAAACGCATACCCATCTTTTATAATCTGGTCGGCAGGAGTGAAGGTCAGCAGCAATGCCGGAGAACAATATCTGACAGGTACTGATGATTTTGTTGAGTCCGAAATCCAATTTCAGGATTATTTCCGCTGTGATTCGCAAAATTTCTATGAGTCACTTGAATCTGCTATGGCGGAATTGGAAAGAATGAATAAGGTTTTATATGCTTGCGTCAGCTCATATTATAAGAATTTGAAGGTTGACGGAAAAAGCTTTGCCTCCAATGCAACCAGCGTGTTCTGGCAGCTCTGCGAGCATGAATTCCAACATGTGGTCGATATATGCTCCGGTCCGGATGCGCAGGAAGGACTTCAGCCGCTGTACCGGAAGTTCTGGTCTTTTGTCAACCGGATTTATGACGAGAGCTGTTCCAGGGATACCGCAAGGCAGATGGAGGCATGGGCAAAGAACAGGCCGGGGATAAAAAACGTGAACAAGGAGGAGAGATAGATGGAATCTGAGCAGAAGGAAACGCTCGCGAAACGCGTATTTGCGAGGCTTAAAAACGACTCCGCTTTCCGGGCTGCCCTTAAGCGGGCGGACAATCCCGCTACGGAATACCAGTGCTGGGAATACCTGGCGGATTACGGTGTTCATCTGGACAGAAACTGGGAACGGCTTCCTTACGCAACAGTTCTTGCCGCCATTGCAAAGAGCGGGCGTGAAAGCGACGGATCTCTTGGACTGGGAGCGGCTTTGTGTGCGGCATATGAGTGGAAAAGGGAAAGTGATCCTGCCCGCTCAAAGCTCCGACGGATTCTTGCCTGTTCTGACGTGCCGGAGCTTTGCTCGGTTTTGCGGCCTGTCCTGCAGTTCATCGCCGGTAAGAACGTTGCTGTCAGCTATCAGTCCCTGCTGGATGACCTGCGCTATTTTGGTGACGGGGAGAGAGTCAAGTCAAAGTGGGCGCAGCAGTTTTACGGAACTTCAACCGATGCGGTAAATGCGGAGGAGGAAAATGCATGAAAGCGACCCTTTTGCGAATCTCAAGAAAGCAGTACATGGAGCTGCGCAGGCAGAACAAGGACTTCTTCGATGCCTATTCGCTTCATAAAAAGATATACGACCTGTTCCCAAAGAAAGAAGGCGTGACCCGGGACTTCCTGTACCGCGTTCTGGATGCGGACGCGGAGGAGAAGCGAATCCTGATTTTTTCCGAGGATGCCCCGCAGTCCTGTGACTTTGCCGAAATGGAGGTCCGGGATATACCTGAGGCCTTTCTTGAAGCTGACTATTACGGCTTTGACGTGCAGATAAACCCCGTTAAGCGCTCGAAGGAAACGGGGAAGATTGTACCCGTAAAGGGGAGGGATGCCCTTGCGGAATGGTTTACGGCAAAGGCTCCGTCTTACGGCTTTGAGGTGATTCCGGGGTCTCTTGCCGTAGGCGATACGAACATCGTGCAGTTCAACAAGGACGGAAAGCCGGTCACGCTTGCAAAGGCTGTCTTTACCGGAAGGATGAAGGTGACCGACCGGGAGCAGTTCAAAAAGTCCGTGAACGAGGGAATAGGCAAGGGAAAGGCGTTCGGCTTTGGCCTCCTGCAGGTCATGCCTCTTCAGAACGGGCTTATATGATGCTAATAAACGAGAAAATTTTTTGTAGGAGATAGAATTATGAAAGAGAAGAACAAGTACACAAATAAGAGAATCGAATTCCACATCTTGCAGTCATTTCCGGTGACCTGCCTGAACCGCGACGATGTCGGCGTACCAAAGACTGCCGTTGTCGGCGGCGTGACCCGTGCCCGCGTCTCAAGCCAGTGCTGGAAGAGGGCGGTGCGGATGGCGATGCAGGATGTCGGGGGCGTGCAGCTTGCCAAACGAACAAAGCTCATTGGGAACCTGATAGGAGATGCCTGCAAGAAACTTGGCGCGGATGATATATCTGCGAGAAAGTGCGGGCTTTCCGTAGAATCCATTTTCAGCAAGGAAGCACGGAAGAAGTTTGAGTCTGCACAGAAAAATGGAGAATTCTTGTTTGATGAGTCAGATGCTCCTTCTTCCGATGATTCTGAGGACTCAAAATCCGACACCCTGATTTTTATGGGGCAGAAAGAGATAGAAGCTTTGGCCCATAAATTTGAGGAGAACGCTTTTGATTATGAAAAGGTCTTTCCTCTTTCTGAGAAAAAACCAGAGAAAATTCTGGAAAAGCTGATAGGAAAAGCACAGTTTGCGCTCACTGATGAGCTTGACGGCTTGGACATCGCTCTGTTCGGCCGCATGATTGCACAGGCTCCTACCTTGGACGTTGAGGCCGCCGCTTCGTTCAGCCATGCCATCTCTACCCACAAAGTGACCAACCAGATTGAGTTTTTCACGGCCCTCGATGATTTTTCAGAGGCCCAGGGATCAGCCCACATGGGAACGCTTGAGTTTAACGCCGCGACTTATTACCGCTACATCACCCTTGATTTGGGACAGCTGTATGAGACAATGGGGAACAATGATGAGTTTTTTCCCCAGGCAATAGAAGCCTTTATCAAGGCCCTCTTCATTGCCGTTCCCAGTGCCAGGCAGACCTCTCAGGCAGGATTCTGCACCTGGGATTATGCCAAAGTGCTCGTCAGAGAGGGGCAAGGGGTGCAGCTTTCTTTTGAGACTCCGGTAAAGGCCCGGGACGGCGGTTACCTGCAGCCCAGCATTGAGGAAGTGAAGAATCAGCTTGCTAAAAAAGAAAAACTTTCCGGCAGCCTGTTCGGGAAAATCAAAGAATTTGAGTTTGGTATCAACGAGGATTTCAGCATTGACCATCTGATTGAAGGCGTAAAAAGCGCGGTGAAGGCCTAGCGGATGGAAACCAAGTTCTTGCTCCTGTGGTTGGAGGCTCCCCTTCAGTCATGGGGTTTTGATTCAAAATTCGGACGGCGCGACACACTGGGTTTTCCGACAAAATCCGGAGTGCTCGGACTTCTTCTGTGCGCGCTCGGTGCCGGTGGCGAGCAGAGGGAGCTTTTGGCGCGTTTTGCGGGCTTGCGGCAGACAGTGATTTCATTCCGCGACAAGGACAGGGCCCGGCCTCTTGTCCTGCACGACTTTCAGATGATTGGCGCGGGGTATGATGACAAGGACAAGTGGGAGAAGCATCATATTCCCAAAACCTCCGAAGGAAAAGCCGCTGTCGGCGGAGGCACGAAGATGACTCACCGCTACTACCTGCAGGATGCCGTCTTTGCCGTCATCCTTGAGATTCCCGCCGATATTGCGGATGCGTGTGCCGGAGCACTGAAAAATCCCGTGTGGCCCCTTTTCCTTGGCCGGAGGTGCTGTGTGCCAAGCGACTTTGTATATCAGGGAACTTTCGGGACGGAATCCGATGCGGAAGCGGCCGCGATGCAGAAGGCCCTGTCCCATGAGTCACGGAAGCTTCTTGCGGATTTCCGCGTGGTTGACGGCGAGTCTGAGGACGGGGATGCCTTCACGCTCAACGATGTGCCCGTTCAGTTTGGCAGGGTCAAGAAATATCAGGACAGGCGCGTCACGAAAATTCTGCTGAACATGCCGGATGGTGAACCGTAATGGCAGGGGAGTCGCACGGAAGGCTTCTGATACAGGTCACGCATGATACGCTTCCTCAGATAAAGGACAGGTATCCGTTCCTGTATCTTGAGCGTGGCAGGCTCGAGATTGATGATTCGAGCGTGAAATGGATTGACAGCGAGGGGCATGTTGTCCGGCTTCCTGTTGCGACAATCGCTACCGTGCTGCTTGGGCCGGGAACGAGTCTCACCCATGAGGCCGTGAAAGTCATGGCGGCCGCGAACTGCACGATCTGCTGGGTCGGTGAGGATTCCCTGCTTTTTTATGCGGTGGGGAAAACTCCTACTGCCAATACCCGCAATTATCGGAGACAAATGAAGATTGCCGCCGATTCCAAAAAGTCTCTTGAAGTTGCCCGGCGGATGTATGCCCGCCGTTTCCCTGAAGCAGAGCTTGCCGGAAAAAAGCTGAAGGAAATGATGGGGATGGAAGGCTATCGCGTCAGGCAACTGTATGAGGCAAAGGCCGTGCAGTACGGCGTGGGATGGAAAGGACGGAGCTATGTTCCCGGCAAGATGGAGCTGAGCGATTTGACGAATCAGATCCTGACAGCCTACAATGCCGCGTTGTATGCGATTATCACTTCATGCGTGTATGCGATGGGTTATTCTCCGCATATAGGGTTCATTCATTCTGGAAGTCCGCTCCCGTTTGTGTATGACCTTGCGGATTTGTACAAAGAGGAGCTGTGCATTGATTTGGCTTTCAAGATGACCTTTGAGATGGCTGGCGTTTACAACAAGTATCAGGTAATGACAGAATTCCGGGATCGGGTCATCAACACAAGGCTCCTTGAAAAAATCAATCCGGACATCGAGGAGATGCTGGGGAAAGACTGATGGTCGTGGTGATTGCGAATGATTTGCCCCCTGCCGTACGGGGGCGGATGAAGCTCTGGTTCGTTGAGCCGAGGACAAATATTTTTGTCTCAGGCATAAAGGACTCCGTTGCGGATGACGTGATAGACTATTTGATGAAATCCTGTCCCCCTTCATCCGGCCTGCTTGTGTTCCAACGGATTAACAAGGCTCCGGGATATAAGATATGGGGAAGCGGGGATCCTGATAAAGAAATCGGTGAGATTTCTGGCCTCCAGCTTATCATAGAAAAAACTATGGCGATTGCCAGCTCTTGACCATATCATTCTTTATAAGGTAGGATACGGCATCTAAAAAACTATTTGCTTTTCAAAAGTGATAGGGTGATACGCTATATATGGTGTATTATAACGACTCTATACACGATATCTTGGTGTTTTCTCCACGCACGTGGAGGTGTTTCCTGTTTACTGTAAAGGCGATAAACTGGAAAACAGTTTTCTCCACGCACGTGGAGGTGTTTCCAGGCGTGTTTCGTCGTTGCTGACGCACCGGTAGTTTTCTCCACGCACGTGGAGGTGTTTCCCGCGCTAGCTTCTCCGACATAACGGACGAGGAGTTTTCTCCACGCACGTGGAGGTGTTTCTACTTTAAGCCTAGTCTAAGCCCTCTAGTCTAAGTTTTCTCCACGCACGTGGAGGTGTTTCCTAGTCTAAGCCCTAGGCAAGTCTGCCTTGTAAGTTTTCTCCACGCACGTGGAGGTGTTTCTCATGGTGTATAGTAGTAATCATGGAAAGCACAGTTTTCTCCACGCACGTGGAGGTGTTTCTACCCTTGAACACAATCAGCGGGTCAAGGTCGTGTTTTCTCCACGCACGTGGAGGTGTTTCTCACGTCCTCCAGCTCAAGTCCCGCTGTCAGCGGTTTTCTCCACGAACGTGGAGGTGTTTCCGGACGTTCCTTTGATGAAATCGAGGGGATGGAGTTTTCTCCACGCACGTGGAGGTGTTTCTCAACCTGTACCATCTGGGTGTTGATACAGGCTGTTTTCTCCACGCACGTGGAGGTGTTTCCGTGATTGCGAGCGGTACTACGATGGGCCGATGGTTTTCTCCACGCACGTGGAGGTGTTTCTCTTCATCCTTTGCCTCGTACTTGGTAATTTCAGTTTTCTCCACGTCCGTGGAGGTGTTTCCAACATGCCGCCGTACTTGGCGGTGAACCTATAGTTTTCTCCACGCCTGTGGATGTGTTTCCTGAGTTATCTGGTAATCGATGGCGACCTGCGGGGTTTCTCCACGCAAGTGGAGGTGTTTCCCGTTCATCCCTACGAGAAAGGAATCAGGAGTGAACGCTGGTGGTTGTAAACCCCGTGTTCTCATTCGCAATCATGGGGGGAACGTCCTCATGCTGCATTATGGCGTACGGCGGGCGGCGAGAAACGCCGGGGGACCGTCCGCTCCGGGCGGCATTTGGCCTACATCGTGTTCACGAAGCCCTTGAATTCCTCGATGTCCTTTTCCTTCAGGACAATCTCAAAGTAGCAGTACTCTTTGTTTCTTATGATTCGCCAAATTCGCTTGATTTTCTCCCCCAGCCGGAAGAAAAAGCCTTCTTGCTCTGAATAGAATCTGTCTGACACAAGGGACAGGAATGCCATCTTCCCGTCGGTATCCCTGTCAATCTTCAGGACGACTCCGTCATGGCATCCGCACGAGCAGAACAAGGCTGCCTCGTCTTTGTTTTTATTTGTCATGTGATAATTCTATCATTCCCTGTTCTACCGTTGCAAGGGGCAAACTGATTCCTGTCAGCTGTGCAAGCTCGGCAAGATTGACCTTTTCAAAAATGGACTGCTATTGATAGGAGGACAGGAGTTGGGCGGAATGGCGGTGCAGGATAGAGGAGCTGAAAGGATAGCG
>JAILON010000074.1 GCA_024690865.1 Treponema sp.
CGACGAGCTTACCGGCCGCCTTGACGGACTCGATGTCCTTGCCCGCAATATCGCCCGTGCGCCAGCCGTCGGACAGAACCTTGTCCACTGCGTTTTCAATCGCCTTTGCCTCGGCCTCGGCCTTGAAGCTGAAGCGGAGCAGCATCGCCGCAGAGAGAATCGTCGCAAGGGGGTTCGCCAGATCCTTGCCCGCAATGTCAGGCGCGGATCCGTGAATCGGCTCGTAGAGTCCCGGTCCCGTTCCGTCACCAAGGGAAGCGGAAGCGAGCATACCGATGGAACCGGTCACCTGGGCAGCCTCGTCGGTCATGATGTCGCCGAACATGTTGCTCGTCGCGATGACGTCGAACTGCCTCGGGTTCTTCACCAGCTGCATCGCCGCATTGTCGATGTAGAGGAAATCGAGGGTCACCTCGGGATAGTCCTTGTGAACGGTCTCCGCGACCTTGCGCCAGAGGCGGCTTGAGTTGAGGATGTTCGCCTTGTCAACGACCGTCAGGTGCTTGTGCCGCTTCATGGCGAACTCAAAGCCCATCTTCACGATCCGCTCAATCTCTTCCCAGCTGTAGCGCTCGGTGTCCCAGGCGGACTTACCGTCAGCGGCAGTTCCCCGCTCTCCAAAGTAAATGCCGCCCGTCAGCTCGCGGACGACGAGGATGTCCAGTCCGTCTCCGACGATCTCGTCCTTGAGGGGGCAGGCATCCTTGAGTTGCCGCCACATGACGGCGGGGCGCAGGTTCGCATAGACCTTCATGCCACCGCGCAGACCGAGCAAAGCCTTTTCCGGGCGGATTTCAGGGGCGACGTCATCCCACTTGGGACCGCCGACCGCACCGAGCAGGGCCGCATCGCTCTTCAAGCAGATGTCCAGCTGCTCCTGGGGAAGAGGCTTGCCCCACTTGTCAATCGCGGCGCCACCGGCAATCACCTTCGTATAGTTGAACTTGTGTCCGAATTTCGAAGCGACGGCATCGAGGACGTTGACCGCCTCCGCCACTACATCAGGTCCAATTCCATCACCGGGAATGAGCGCAATATTCTTTTCCATAAAAAACTACTCCTGGGCCGGCTCTCGCAGGCCGCGTTATGTGACAGCCGCAAAACCCTCTCAGGTTCTGCATGCATGCTTCATTTACTACAGTGGCATTATATCATTCACCGCCCTTCTATGGAAGGGGGGCGGACCGGAACACCGTACATCCTGCCACAGGCATCCGCCCTCTCTAGAGACAGGCTCCGTTGCTCTCGATGACTTTCTTGTACCAGTAGGCAGAATCCTTTGGAATGCGCCGCTGGGTCTGATAGTCGCAGTAAACCATGCCGAATCGAGGATTGTATCCCGAGGCCCACTCAAAGTTGTCCATGAAGGACCACTGGAAGTAACCGCCGACGTCACAACCTTCGTCCACAGCCTCCCGGAGGGCAAGCAGGTAACGGTGCAGGAAATCCTCCCGGTTGGGGTCGTGCACCTTGCCATCAAGGCTTTCCCAGTCATGACAGGACAGGCCGTTCTCGGTGATATAGAGGGGCAAGCCGTAACGCCTGCTGAAATGCTTTGCCGCCCACTTGAGCGAATCCGGTTTCACGTCCCAGCCCAGCTCGTTGTGGGCCATGCCGGTAGGCCGCTTCCAGTCCCCGACATAACGTCCCTGATATATGTTCAGGCCAAGGAAGTCTATCTTCTGGCTGATGAGCTTCATATCCTCATCCGTGAACTTGGGGAAGATATCCCCACACTCCTCCAAAAGCTTCTTCGGGTAGCTTCCCAAAAGCAGGGGGTCGCACCAGAAGGCCGCAGCCCAGACGAAGTTATCCTTTCCCGAATCGAACTCCGACCGGTAGGCTTCTTCCTCGTCCTTCGGCGAAAAGGGGATGGCGGGCATGTCGGCGACGGTGTATCCAATCCTCGCCCCCGGAACCATCTCGCGGAGGACCTGAACGGCCTTTCCATGCGCCCTATGGATGTTGTGCCCCGCGTTCAGCAGATCACGTCTGCCAAGCTTTACTCCCGGAGCATGCGTTCCTTCCATCATTCCACAGCCGGTAAAGACGGAAGGCTCGTTGAAGGTGATATAATCCTTCACCCGGTCGCCCAGGCAGTCCGCCACGGCCCGAGTATAGTCCTGAAAACGGGAAGCTATGTCCGGGTTCAGCCAGCCCCCGCGCAGGTAGGCATGATAGGGCAGGTCCCAGTGGTAGAGGGTCACGAAGGGCCGTATTCCCCGCTCCAGCAGTTCGTCAGTCAGGCGGCTGTAGAAGTCCAGTCCCTTCTGATTCGGCCTGCCGTCTTCGCCCATAACCCTCGGCCACGCCACGGAAAAACGGTAGGCCTTCAGCCCCAAGTCCGCCATGAGCCGGACGTCTTCCCGGTAGCGGTGGTAGTGGTCGCAGGCAATATTCCCGTCAGAAGCATCCGCAATGTGGCCGCCCTCATGGCAAAATACATCCCAAATGCTCGGGACCTTTCCGTCCTCGTCCCACGCACCCTCAATCTGAAAGGAGGCAGTCGCCGCCCCCCATACAAAATCATCTTTGAATCCCATGCCGCCATGCTAGCACAGATATGCAAAAAGCAATAGGGAAAAATCTTCGGCCATTGCTTTTTTTTGGGGGGGGCGCAATGGCCGAAGATTTTTCCCTATTCCTTTTTGCATATCTGTGC
>JAILON010000172.1 GCA_024690865.1 Treponema sp.
CCTTCGTCTGGACCTGTCCACCGTAGGGGATGACTCCGCAGACCGGAGCCCGGCCTCCCTTCTGCACGCAGCCGAGCGACTTGTCTTCCAAGGTCGTGATGCCACCGGCCTTGTTTCCCGGAGAAGGGTTTTCGTAGCAGACCTGATGGTGCGATTCGTAGTAGCCCTTGAAGCCGTTGATGAGCTTGACGGTCTGGTCAAAGACATCATGGTTGACGCAACGGTTCATCAGCATCTGCTCCGCCCCGAACATCTCGGGCACTTCGGTCAGCATGACCGTTCCGCCCATCGCGGTCAATGCGTCGCAGACCCTGCCGACGAGGGCGTTCGCGGTGATGCCGCTCATGCCGTCCGAACCGCCGCATTTCATGCCGAGCGTGATGTCGGCGAGGGAGGCTTCCTCCCTTTTATAGGTAGCGGCATGGCTGGCGAGTTCCGTCAACAGCCGCTTGCCTTCCGCAACTTCATCCTCGTGGTCTTGGGCGACCATGAAGCGGACCTTTTCCTTGTCGTATTCGCCCAGGTATTTCGTGAAATAGGGAAGGTTGTTTTCCTCGCAGCCAAGGCTGAGGACGAGCACTCCCCCCGCGTTCGGATGCTTGACCAGGGCGGCGAGGATTTTTGCGGTCGCCTCCTTGTCTCCACCCATCTGGGAACAGCCGTAGGGGTGGATCCAGGTGTAGATACCTTCAAGCCCTCCCTCTTCTTTTGGACCGCAGTTTCCTCCGCAGAGCGCTTCGTTTCCCCAGGCGGCGAGCTTTTCTGAAAGCTTGTTCACGCAACCGACGGTCGGCACAATCCAGATTTCATTGCGGATTCCAATCTTGCCGTCTGTGCGCCGGTATGCCCTAATAGAAGGAACGTTCTTTTTTAGCCCTTCGTTTTCCTTTTGCCATGCGCGGCGTGCGCTTTCTGCCCCTTCGCGGTCATAGCTGTATTCCTTTTCACCGGAAAGTAACGTGCGGACGTTGTGGGTGTGCACCCACTCGCCGGCTCCTATCGCCTTCGTCGCCGAACCGATGGGGTAGCCGTACTTGATGACTTCCTGGCCTTCTGCTATGTCGTGCAGGGCAAACTTGTGACCTGCCGTTATGTCCTCGGCCAGACGGACGCTGACGGAAGGGGCGTTTCCCTGGGCCGGAAGCTCTACCGTCGCGCCCTTGGACAGGGGCGAAAGGGCGACTGCCACGCAGTCTGCCGGATGTATTCTGATTGCGGTATTGTTAGACATGGATTCCTCTAGCCTTGCATTATAGCATGCTTAGGAAGAGTTTGCCGTCTAATTGTTGTATTTTTCCGATTTAGCGGATTTTTTAACTTTCCTGACATTTCCTTGCGGCTTAAAGCTGGGCGAGCAGGCGGGCGATTTCCGGCCCCGTCACCTTATAGCCTTCCGCGTTCAGGTGCAGGCCGTCTGGGGTCAGCTGTGGTCGGAGTTTTCCGTCGGGGGCGAGCAGGAGGGGCCCCAGGTCGGCAAACTGGGTCCGCTCAAAGCAGCCTGCTTCAACCGCCGCCTTGAGGGCCGCATTGACCTGCACGATTCTGGCGTTATAGTTGAAGCCGTCCTCGTCATTGTTACGGGGCTGGATGCCCAGCAGCAGGAGCTTGGTCTGGGGAAGCTTCCTGTTGATGATGCGGACCATTTCCTCGATGGTATCGATAATGTCACCGACGCTTTCATCCTTGAGGCTGTTCGTCCCTCCCATGAAAACCATGCGCTCGGGGCTTATCTTTTCAAGCTCCCCGTTCTGCATCCTCCAGAGGATGTTGCCCAGGGTATCCGCACCGACCCCGAAGTTCGCCGGCTTGAAGGGGGCGAAGTATGCGTTCCAGAGTTCTATGTTGTCTTCCCAGCGCCTCGTGATGCTGTCGCCGAAGAAAAGGGTCTGTATTGTATGCTGGCCGGTCTTCTTGAATTCGGCCTGGTCGTCCTCAATCAGTTTCAGAATAGAGGGATGTTTGAGCTGGTGGTGCTCATCGGTCCGCATGACTGCCTGCAATAGCATAGGCTGCCTCCTCGTTCGTGTTTTCTGTTCTGTCGGCAAAGGACAGGAAGTAGTTCAGGCACACGTCGTGCCATTCTACCGCGTCCTTGCATTGGATATCGAGCTTTTCGAGTACCTGTTCGTATCTTTTGGGGGAAAGGCTTTTTCGACTTGCCCTTTCACTTCAAGCCAGGCATTCTTCAGTTGTTTTGCTTCTTCTACGCCCCGACCGTAGCTTTCTTCCAGTTCGTCCCTCAGGCTCTTGCCGTCTTGCAGACGGTAGTTCCAGGGAACGTGGTGGAACCAGAGGAGGTATTTTTCGGGGCAGGATTCAAGGCTGTTTAATTGCTCTGCCACTGCCTGCCGGTACTGGTCGACCGCATCGCTTCCCCTCCGGCTCCTGTCAAAGCCAAGTCCCTCCCGGTCAGCCCGGTGGTAGTAGGGGGGCTTCCAGTCATCCCGGTCTCCTTCGACACAGGCCGGGTCGGGCCCGTAGTGGTGGGCGAACTTCATTATGTGGTGGAGGCCGAGCGGAACCATGTAGTCCAGGCAGGCCTGCCATGAGTTTTCAAGGATGTACATGACGGCGGCCTCAACCGCCGGATCCCGGCCCCAGATGCAGCGGGTCCATTCGAGGGCGATGTCGTGCGGGTCTAAGGTCCAGTCCCAGGCGAGACGGCCAAAGGCGTACCAGTTTGCGCTGTGGAAGGGGGAGCCGCACCAGTCGCTTCTGTCGCCGGTGTTTGCGACTCCGGCGATGCCGGTCAGAGGGGCCGTGCCCTTCTTTCGTCCTTCTCCGCAGACAATCTGCCCGACGCTGAGCCGGTCGCCCTTTCCTCCGTTTACGTCGAATTCCAATACCTCTTTCCACATGGGGGCGAGGTAGACCAGGTGGTTGCCCTGTCCGAGGTATTCCTGTGTAATCTGGAATTCCATGAAGAGTGATGTGCTGTCCATCGCTCCGAAGAGGGGGTGGGGCGGTTCCCGGGGCTGAAAGTCGATGGGTCCGTTCTTTACCTGCACTGCGGCGTTCGGAAGGAAGCTGCCGTCAAGGGGCTTGAAGTCCGCGTAGGCCTTCTTTGCCCGATCGCTTTCTCCCTGCCCGTACACGAAGGCCCGCCAGATGACGATGCCTCCGTGGGGTGCGAGGGCCTGGGCCAGCATGTTTGCTCCCTGTGCATGATTGCGCCCGTAGGCGTAGGGACCGGCCTGACCTTCGGAATCCGCTTTGATCAGGAAACCTCCGAAATCAGGGATGTAAGAGTATACTTCGTCGACCTTTTCTTTCCACCATCGCTGGACTTCCGCTGATTCGGGGTCTGCTGTGTCCAGCTTGCCCAGAAGGATGGGGGAGGCGAAGTTCACGGAGAGAAAGACGCGGATTCCGTAGCAACGAAAAACCTGGGCGATTGCCTCGACCTTTTGCAGGTAGGGGGCCGTCAGGAATTCTATCTGGGTGTTCACGTTGTTCAGGACGCTTGCGTTCAGCCCGATGCTGGCGCAGAGTCGGGCATAATCGGTATAGCGCGGATCGATTTTCTGTGGCAGCTCATCCCATTTCCAGAGGGATTTTCCTGCGTAACCCCGTTCGATCGACGAGTCAAGGTTGTCCCAGTGGTCCAGCATGCGGTAAGCGCAGCGGGGGCTGGTTCGGATTTCGCTTTTCGCCCGGAATTCTCCTGTCTGAAGCTTGCGGAGGTAGGTGAAGCATCCGTAGAGGACGCCCCTGTCCGTGCTGGATGTTATGACGGTCTTTTTGTTCCAGTTACAGATGTAATAGCCGTCGCCTTCGGGAAGGGAGCTTTTGTCTATGTCAGTGCGGATGTTTTCCGGCAGCTGGGTATAGGGGCCGACTATGAGGTCGGTGGTAATAAAATTTTCGTCGCTGCTGCTCGTGCGGTAGAGGCTGAAACGGTAATGGCCCTTGTCGTGTTCGGGACAGAGGAGGGGAAGGGCCTTTTCCAGTTCGTCAGCTGCTGCCGAAAGGATGGAGGATTCCCCGAACAGGGTGGCTGTTATCGGGAGCTGGGCTGGCTGGCTGTTCCTTGCTTCTTGTAAGGGGCGGTAGTCCAACCACAGCTTGTAGCAATCGTCAGTGAAGGCAATACTATCCATGTTTACTAGTATAGAGGAGAAGCCTGCATGAAGAAATAAGGTGAATTACCTATCGGGCAAGGAGCTTTGCTGCTAGTTGAAATTGTTGTGGGAATTCCATTCGACTGCCATTTCCCGTAGTTCTTGGGACGATGTGCACGAAAGTTTCTGCTTTATATGTTCCTTGTGGGCGTCGACGGTCTTTGTGCTCAGGTTCAGCCGGGATGCAATCTCGATGGTGCCCAGTCCTTTTCCAAGCATCGTGAAAATCTGCATCTGCCGGTCGGAGAGGGAGGAAAGACCTGAAAGGCTGCCAGTCTGTTCGTCCTTCGACTCTTCTATCCGCTTCTGTTCTTCCTCGCTCAGCCATATCTTGCCGGAAAGGACGGTCCTGGCGGCTTCAAGGACCTTTGAGGAGCTTTCTTCTTTCATTATATAGCCCCTCGCTCCTGCCTTCAAGGCCCGTTCCGCGTAATACTTTTCATCGTGCATTGAGAGGACGAGGATGGCTGTGTCCTTGTTCTGGGCGTGGATGTCCTTGACGACGTCGAGGCCGTCTTCCCCGCCCAGGTTCAGGTCAACGATGACGAGGTCGGGGGCATGTTCCGTGAAGGCCGCGAAAGCACTTGCCCTGTTTTCTGCTTCCCCGCAGACTTCAAAAGCCTGTTGGGAGCCTATCAGGGAGGCGAGACCCTTGCTGAAAATGGGATGGTCTTCTACGATCAGGACTTTCGCGCGTTCCATGGGACCTGCCTTTTTTACAGTGCGGCGAGCTTTTCGTTGACGAGCTTGGCGGCAATCTTCGGATTCGCCTTGCCCTTGCTTTCCTTCATGACTTGTCCGGTCAGCCAGCCGATGACGTTCGTCTTTCCGCCCTTGAAGTCCGCGACGGCTTTGGGGTTGGCCTCGATGACCTTTGCAACGATCGCAAGGATGGCACTGTCATCGCTGACCTGCTCCATGCCTTTCTCCTTGATGATGTCGTCGGGCAGCTTGTTGGAGGCGAGCATTTCTGCGAAGACTTCCTTGCCCTGTGCGTTTGAGATGCGGCCTGCGTCGATCGCGTTGACGAGCTCCGTTATGTGCTTGGGGGTCAGCGAGATGTCGTTTATGGTCTGGTTCTTTTCGTTCAGGACAGCGAGCAGTTCCGCAAGGATCCAGTTGGCGACCTTCTTGACGTCCTTTGCGTCCTTTGCGGCCTCCTCAAACCAGTTTGCGAGGTCCCGGCTCGTCGTCAGCGTCTCCACATCGAAGTCTGAAAGCCCGTATTCCTGGCGGAGGCGGTTGCGCTTTGCCTCCGGCAGCTCGCCGACCCTGTCAGCCGCGCGCTCGACGAGTTCCTCTTCGACGGTGAAGGGCTTGATGTCCGGTTCCACCACAAAACGGTAGTCGACGAAGGAGTTCTTGGTTCGCTGGATGACGGTCTGTCCTTTTTCTTCGTCCCAACCCATTGTCACCTTGAAGCCGGGGTTGAACTCCTGCCGGTCTTCCTGGAACTCCTTGAGCTGCCGCTGGGCTTCGTAAGTACAGGCATCACGGATGGACTTGAATGAGTTCAGGTTCTTTATTTCGGAGATGGGCGTGTGCCAGAGCTTGCCGTCCTCCCAGACGTTGAGGTTGATGTTTGCGTCGCAGCGCATGTTGCCTTCCTCAAGGTTTCCGTTCGTTACTTTAACGTAGCGGAGGATTTCCTGCACGGTCTCCATGAAGAGGGCCGCTTCCTCGGGGCTGGTCATGTCCGGTTTGGTGACGATTTCTATCAGGGGTGTTCCCGAGCGGTTGTAGTCGATGTAGGAGTGCTTTCCCGGCAGGTGGAGGGACTTACCTACGTCCTCTTCCAAGTGGATCCGTTCCACGCGGACCCGGCGGTACTTGCCTTCTTCCAGGATGCAGTCCTTGCCGATGAAGTTTGTGGGACGGAACTTTGCCCCTCCCTTCCGCTGGTCCTCCGGGTATTTTGCCATGGGCAGGTCGACGTGACCGTCCGTGCAGAGGGGAATGTCGTATTGGGTTATCTGGTAGCCCTTCGTCAAGTCAGGGTAAAAATAGTGCTTTCGGTCGAACTTGGTGAAGCGGGCGATGTCGCAGTTCAAGGCGAGTCCGGCGACCGCACCGAGCTCCACGTAGCCCTTGCTTATGCGGGGCATGGCTCCGGGCAGTCCAAGGCACACGGGGCAGACCCGGGTGTTCGGCATTCCGCCGTATCTATTCTCACAGGCACAAAATGCCTTTGTCTTTGTCAAAAGCTGGGTATGGAT
>JAILON010000184.1 GCA_024690865.1 Treponema sp.
TATGTCGCGCTGGATGGTCCTGGGGTCGTAGCTGCCGTCCTCAATCAGCCCGGAAATCTGCTTGGCGGTGAAGAAGCTTCCGCCCTGAAGGATGCCGTCTATGGCGACGATGCGCCACCAGCTTACCTTTGCCTGCCTGGACGGACTATGAGCGGGTTGGGTTGAGTTGAGTTGAGTTGAGTTGAGTTGAGTTGAGTTGAGTTGAGTTGAGTTGAGTTGAGTTGCTCAATGGTAACATTGATTTCATACCTGTCCGCTTCCTTGACCAGAATGGGCGACAACCCAACGTCTACGCCTACTATAGCACAAAGGCGAAGCCATTGCAAGGGGCAGAAACAGCGACTGTTACGCGCGTACGGAACAGTCGTTACGCGCGTACGGAACAGTCGTTACGCGCGCACGAAGCAGTCGTTACGCGCGCACGAAGCAGTCGTTACGCGCATACGGAGCAGTCGCTACGCGCGGGATGAACAGCCGTTACGCGCGTACGGAACAGCCGTTACGCGCGTACGGAACAGCCGTTACGCGCATACGAAGCAGTCGTTACGCGCATACGGAGCAGTCGTTACGCGCGCACGGAGCAGTCGTTACGCGCGTGCAGAACAGTCGCATGAGGCAGTTGGGTTCGTCTTTTGCACTATTATATGGAAGATTTTTTATCGCCCCTGCCTTGCCCGCCCGAAAGCCCAGTTTCGGCAGGATTACAGGCGGGGGCCGCCGCATCATGCGGCGAGGCAGCGGGCATGGCAAGCGGGGCTGCGGGAACCACCACCCCCCGATGCAGGGCGTCGGGGTATTAGATCTTCGGCATGAATCAAGCGTCGGACTCGTCGGCCCCGGTTTTCTCTGACTCAGCCCCGGGCTCCTCCGTGCCGGGCTCCTCAGCTCCGGCACCGGAACCACGGACTGCAGCGGCCACGGACTGGGCCACGTCCTTGCAGTCGGCGGCGACATCGTCCCGGGTCTTCGCCAGCTTGTCCTTTATGTCCCGAAGGTCATCCCTCGTTTCCGCATACTCCGACAGTTTCTTTATGCCAAACATTGCGGCGGCCGCGACCGCGACTCCGGCAAAAAATCCTTTGAACATACAAACCTCCTTGAACTCTTGATATGAAAAGGGGCCGGAACAGGAAATTCCGCGCCCCTCTTTGGCAAAACAAAAACCTGCGACGTCCGGGACAGTTACAAGAAGTCCCCGCGAGTTCGTCGCAAGGGACTTTTGCAACAAGCCCGGTTGTCCTTACACGGACTGGATGGAGGCGTTCTTGACCACGACGTCGTGGGCAGAAGACTCCTGGATCGTCGTCGCGGACACGAGCGTGATCTTCGCCTTCTCCTGCAGCTCGGGGATGCTCAGCGCACCGCAGTTGCACATCGTATGGATGATTTTGCTCGTCGTCTGGAGCACGTTGTCGTGCAGGTGGCCGGCGTAGGGAACGTATGAGTCAACGCCCTCCTCGAAGGCGAGGGTCTTCTTGCCGCCCAGGTCGTAGCGCTGCCAGTTGCGGGCGCGGTTCGATCCCTCACCCCAGTATTCCTTGACATAGTTGCCGTTGACGATGAGCTTGTTGCTCGGGCTTTCGTCGAAGCGGGCAAAGTAGCGGCCCAGCATGACGAAGTCCGCGCCCATCGCGAGGGCGAGCGTCACGTGGTAGTCGTGGACGATTCCGCCGTCGGAGCAGATGGGGACGTATATGCCGGTCTTCTCGTAGTACTCGTCGCGGGCCTTGGCAACCTCGATCGTCGCCGTCGCCTGCCCGCGGCCGATTCCCTTCTGCTCGCGGGTGATGCAGATGCTGCCGCCGCCAATTCCAATCTTCACGAAGTCCGCACCGTTCTCGGCGAGGAACATGAAGCCGTCCCGGTCAACGACGTTCCCCGCGCCGACGCGGACGTCCTTGCCGAACTTGTCGTGGATGTCGTGCAGGGCGCGGGCCTGCCACTCGGTGAAGCCTTCGGAAGAATCGAGCGTCATGATGTCAACGCCTGCGTCGATCAGGGCGGGCACGCGGTCCATGTAGTCCCTCGTGTTGATTCCCGCGCCGACGATGTAGCGGTGCTTGGAATCCAGGAGCTCGTTGGGATAGCTCACGTGGCTGTCGAAGTCCTTGCGGAAGACGAGCGAAACCAGGCGGCCGTCCTTGTCCACGATGGGCAGCTGGTTCACCTTGTGCGCCCAGATGAGGTCGTTCGCCTTCTCAAGCGATATACCGTCCTCGCCGGTAATCAGGTCCTTGAGGGGAGTCATGTACTCGCTCACCTTGGCGGAGGGGGAGACCTTGTCCATGCGGAAGTCGCGCTCGGTGATTATACCCTCCAGCTTGCCGCGGGACGTACCGTCGTCGGTGACGGCAATCGTGCTGTGGCCGGTCTTCTCTATCAGGTTTTGCACTTCCTGCAGGGTCTGGTTTGGCTTGATGTTGGAATCGGAAGAGACGAAGCCCGCCTTGTAGGCCTTGACGCGGGCAACCATCGCGGCCTGGTCGGCAATGGTCTGCGACCCGTAGATGAAGCTGATGCCCCCCTCCTTGGCGAGGGCGATGGCCAGCTTGTCGTCCGAGACGGACTGCATGACCGCGCTTGTCATGGGGATGTTCATGAACAGACTGGACTGCTCGCCTGCCTTCTTGTTGTAGCGCACCACGGGCGTGCGCAGGGAGACGTTCTCCGGGATGCAGTCGGCGGACGTGTAGCCGGGAACGAGCAGATACTCACCAAATGTGTGGGATGGTTCAGAAAAATAGTATGCCATGCAAGCCTCTCTAGTTGAAGTTTGCACGATATTCTACCACAAAAACAAAATCAAGGCAAGAGGAAAACCTTTGCCCGATGCAGAACGTTTGACCTTTGGACGGGGCTTGGCCATTCGGCACGAATCAATCACGGCACGACATCGGCACGGCACCGCTATTTCCGGCATACCACCGCGAAGCTTTCCCCCTCCACGATGTCCTTCACATGGATGTCGTCAAATCCCGCTGCCTTCCCGGCCTCCAGCAGCTGCTCCAGCTCAAACTTCTTGAACCCCGTCCTTGTATACGCCAATTTGTCAAGCGATTCCTTCGTATACACGACGTTGAAAAACGCTCCGCCGGGCTTGAGCACCCTGCGGATTTCCGACAGGCCTTTCACCGTATCCTTCCAGAAATAGACCGTATTGATCGAAGTGGCCGCCGCGAAGAAATTGTCCTCGAAAGGCAAATCACAGCAGTCGCCTATCTGCAGGTGCAGCCCGTCGGAAATGCGGCGGCAGGTGCGCATAGCCGCCGCTGTTCCCAGTTTACAGGACCGCTATCTCGTCACGGAGGCTGGCGAAGGGACCGGGGATGACCGACGTTCCCCGGTGGTTGCCGAAGAAGTCCTCGTTGAAGACGATGTCGCTTCCGTCCCGGTTCTCAAACCGCTGCTCCGGCTCAAACGCCGTGCCGAGCACCGCCGTCGATATCACGCCCGCCGTATAGCCGCCGAGCAGTTCCGCCAAGTTGTTCTTGAGCACGCCGCCGTCCAGTGAGAGCCGTGCCCTGCCCTCGCCGACCAGCTTCTCGCTCTCGTGCTTGCAGACGCTCGCCCCGTTGAAGTAGGCGTTTCCCGCAAGCCAGACCGGAAGGTGGCCAAAGTGGTGCTTCCCCAGCGCCACCATGTCCGGCTCCTTGTCCATCATGAAGTTGGATATCCAGCTTTCGTAGGTGGGAAAGATGTCGAACGGCGCGGTCCCGACGCGCTCATAGTCGGCATCGGCGGCGGTCTTCTTTTCGTCGGTCACCGCCTTCTGCTGGACGAAGATGTTGTTGTAAATCCGGTCGTCCCCGTGCAGGATCGATATGAAGCCTGCGACCTCGGTGCGGTGGCGGATATGGTAGGGGGTATATCGCGGCTCGCGCTGGTCGTTCACGATGCTGTCAACGCCGGAGTTTATCAGGCTGAAGGAGCCGAGGACAAGGTTGTGCACGACGGCTATTCCCTCACTCGGTATCGTGATGGAAACCTTGGACAGCAGGAGGTTGTTGTCGATCGTCGTGGGGCCGTGGCCGACCTCGATGAACACGTCGGTGGAGAACATGGCACCCTTCGCCTTCTCGCGTCCTTCCGGCATCTCGTTGTTGTACATGAGGTTCTGCGAAACGCGCGCGCCCTGCGCCTCCCAGTCCAGCCACACGCCCATGATGCAGTCGTGGATGTGGTTCCGCCTGATGAGCACGTCTATGCCCGCATGCAGCTTGATTCCCGCCGTCTCCGCACCGCCGAGCTGCTGCGAGTTGCAGATATGGTGTATGTGGCAGTCTTCAATCGTGGAGAACACCGCGCCCATCCGCCCGACGATTCCCGTCTGCTCGCAGTGGTGCACGTGGCAGCGGCGGACCAGGTGGGAGCCGACCCGCTCCTTTGTCCAGCCGTGGTACTGGCCGCGGCACACGGCGTCGCGCTCCATCTGGGTAGGACTCTTGAGGTGCTTCGTGTAGAAGTACATGTCGTTCTCTTTGTCGCGATATTTTCCCAGCGAGATGCCGCAGCAGCGGCTGTTGCACACCTCCAGGTCCTCCAGAACCCAGCCCTTGCTCCAGTGCGGCCCGATGAGCCCGTCCTGGTATGAGGCGGGCGGTGCCCAGGTCGTCGCTCCGTTGCAGATTTTGAAGCCTCGCACGGTGATGTAGTCAAGGCCGTTCTTCCGCGGCATGAAGCAGTTGCGGCGCACGAAGATTTCCACCTCCTGCTCGTTCGGGTCCAGGCCCTTGAAGTTGCAGTAGAAGACCGTGCGGCTGCCCACCCGTATCTCCTTTGCCTGCGCGTTCACGACGACTTCGGTCGGAGCGCTGCAGGGAACGGGGGCCTCCCCCGACTGCTCGCAGAACCATTTGAACTCGGACTCCTTCTGGTTCCATGCGCAGGGATCCGCCGCGCCCGCAAGACATTCTTCGAGCGTCGCCGTCTCGTACATCATACGTCCGTTCAGGACGACGGAACCGGTGTGGCGTACCGTCGGGGCGAAGTACCAGTCCCCGCAGACATAGGTCGTGTAGGGGTTGTAGCCGCCGAATATGCCGTTGTCAACCTCGGCTGTCCAGACGTCGCCCTTGTAGCGCTTCCAGCCCGTCAGGACTTCCGACCCGCTGATGACCGCCCCCAGAGGCTCTTCCGACGTGTAGGTGATGCGCTGCTCCTTTGTTCCGCCACAGAGGGGAACGACCTGCTCCCGGTAGATTCCCGGCGCGACGCGGACCTCGTCCCCCGCGCGGGCGACTGCCGCCGCCTCGTTTATCGTCTTGAACGGAAATTCCTTCGTTCCGTTCCCGTTCCTTTCCGCCTTCGCGTCCACATAGTACTGCATGCAGAGAATCCCCCTGTCGTTGAATTGGCCCCGACGGAACAATAACGCTGCGTGGAAACTTCAGTTTTCCGAACAGGTCGAATCATTCCGCCCAGTGCGCCGGTCCGGAAGGCGGCCCGCTCCGGCCGTTTCCCATCCAGATTCTTCCATTATACCACCATTTGGACAAAACTGTCAGCGAGTTTTTGCAACGGCAGATGGAATGGCAAATGGAACGCCGGGGTCAAGAATGAGCCCAGGTCAAGAATGAGGGGCGGGCTTCCCGCCGTCGTTCCCGGCGGCCTGCACCAGCTGGTACGCAATGCGCTCCGTGCCGTCGGCGATGTGGATGATGCCGCAGCGCAGGAAGCCGTTCCGTTCGATGAGCGACTGCATGATCTTGTTGTCACGGTGCGTGTCTATCCTGATGTTCCGGGATTGTTTCTTGCAGAACTCGAGGGCCGTCTGGAACACGCCGTGCTCCGTGCCGTCCCCCGCAATCCGGTGGATTGTCGCATAGGGCTCGTCGTTGGGCCACGAACCGTCCTCAATGACGCGGTAGGTCTTGTCCTCCCCAAGGACGCATGCAAACACGCCGCAGATGCGGCCCCCGCCGTCCGTGACGACATGGCAGGCCCCCTGACGGATGTCCTCGCGCACACGCTCCTCGGGCGGATTGCGCCGTCCCCACTGCGTAGGATTCCCCGTGCGGATCATCATCTCCTGCGCCGCATGGTACACGTCCATGATTGCCGGCAGGTCCGCGGCCCCGGCCTGCCGAACGTGAAGCTTCTGGATGCACATATCACATCCATAATGGTACATGCGGAACGCCCCTGTCAAGAATGCCGGGACGGGCCCGCGCAAAGGGGGGGGGGAACCAAAGCCCGGAAGCGAAGCCGGACAAACTTACGCAAGAGCGGCCTGTGCATTTGAGGACAAGAAATTCTACCACCGCGCCATAATGCGTCTGGACGACGGCAGGGTCTTTGCTGACAGGCTCCAGATACGCTTCTTCAACCTCGCGGTGCCCGGCACCGTGGAGAAAAACTTGCAAAAGGCAGCCTGTTGGTGTACATTTGTTTCTGGGAGCGACAAGCCGAAGGTGCTTTCCGAGCTTGCGGCAAACAAAGAGTGGAAGGAGGAGTTCGATATGGCGATGAACGCATGCAGGGAAATAAGCGAGGAGGAGCGGGCATGGGCCTACCACCTGTCCATGGACCGCGCGGAGGCGGACTACAACAACGGGATCATGCTTGCTAAAGAGGAAGGCCGGGAGGAAAAGGCTATTGAAACGGCGCGGATACTGAAGGATTCGGCTGTAGACATCGAGCTGATAGCCAAGGCAACGGGGCTTTCCGTGGAGGAAATCGAAAAGCTCTGATCGCCACAAGACCGCCCCCGGCGCCCGGCGGAGGTGCTTTTTCGGCCCTGCCGGCAGCGGGGGCCTGTCAATATTGATTTTAACCTTGTGTCAACGTTGATTTGCCACTCGTATCAACGTTAATTTGTCGGTCGTGTCAACGTTGATTTGCCACCTGTGCCGCCATTTCCGGCCCTTCCGCATAAAACAATTGCATATTTTACGAAGAAACCTTATAATTATGCAGTGGATTTAAAGGGGCCAGAATGGACAACAAAGATATTTTCAAGTATGGTGAAGAGATACTGCACAGCATAAACAAGGCTGCCGAGACAGGGAACTTCTCAAACCTCAGCGACGACGTACGGCGTTCCATCAGCGGGGCCGCGACAAGCCTGGGCTCCAGCCTCAGCTCGGAAATACGGAACAGCGTGAAATCGGGACTGCAGAACGCCTTTTCCCCCAAGGATGACCAGCGGACACCCTTTTTTGCCGTAAAGGTCAACAAGTACTCCACCAACATTTCCGGCATGATTAAAATCATCATCGGCTCCCTCATCGATTTCATCATGGGGATACTGATTTTCGGGTGCATCGTCTCGATGTCCGACGGAACTTCCAGCCTCAAGACGGACCTAGGCCCGCTCATCTTCGTCGTTCTGGCTTTTGCAGGAGGACTTAGCCTCATCCTGTCCGGAAAAAAGAAACGCGCACTCGTGAAAGACTTTTTCTACTTCGGTAACATCATCGGGAACAGGGCATACGGCACGGTGAAGGAGCTTGCGGACAGAACGGGCAGGGCTCCCGAATATATCATCCGGCAGATAAAAAGAATGAAGCAGCAGGGCTGGCTGCCATACGCCTCGCTGGACAAGGCGGAAACGACCCTCATGCTGACCGACGAGGTCTACAAGGAATACCTCAGGAGCACGGCGTATGCCGAACAGCATCAGCAGGAGGAAGCCCCCCAGCAGCAGAACGCCAGCACGGACGAAGAGCCGGAGAAGGTTGACTACTACACCATCGACCCGAAGCTGCCCAAAGACGTGCAGGACATTCTGAAAGAAGGCATCGAATACCTGCATAAGATCCGCTATTTCAACGACCTGATTCCCGACACGGAGACCATGTCGGACAAGCTGTACACCCTTGAGGCGACCGCCCTTTCGATTTTCAAAAAACTGAAGGAGACGCCGGACATCGCGGGGGACCTGCGGAAGTTCATGGCCTACTACCTGCCCACCACGGAGAAGCTTTTGCAGAGCTACGTGAATTTGCGGAAACAGTCGCAGTCCATCGAGAACATCGCGAATGCCCAGAAAGAAATCGAGGAGGCGACGGACGTCATCAACGACGCGTTCGTCAAGCTCTTGAACCAGCTGTTTGAAAGCACCTCATGGGATATCGCATCTGATATTTCCGTCATGAAGACGATGATGAAGCAGGACGCGCTTTTATAAATGAACATCTCTAAAGGCCCGCTTTTCGCGGCTTTTTGGAATCACGCATAACAGGAGTACATTATGGATTTGGAATTCAAAAGCGAAACACCAACCTTGACCTTGACGCCGACCTTGACGTTTGATGCGCCGCCAACGCCCGCCGTGGCAACACCGGCCGCACCTGCCGTACAAGAGGAAAAGCCGAAAGAAGAAATACCCCTCACCCCGGAGGAGCAGGCCCAGGTGGAGGCATTCTCCAAGCAGATAGACCTGTCAAATTCCACCGCCATCCTGAATTACGGTGTCGGGGCGCAGATGAAGCTTTCCCAGTTTACCGAAAAGGAGCTCTCTGCCATCCGCACAAAGGATACGGGCGAAGTCGGCGAGATGATTACGAACCTCATCGGCGAGCTCAGGGGCTTTGAGATTGACGAAAAGGAAAAGGGGCTGAAGGCCCTCTTCAAGAAAGGCTCCAACAAGCTGACCGTACTGAAAGCAAAATATGCACAGGTTGAGACGAACGTCAACGTCATCACCACGGAACTTGAAAAGCACGAGGCGACACTGCTCAAGGATGTCGCAATGCTCGACCAGATGTATGCGGCAAACCTCGCGTATTTCAAAGAGCTGACCATGTACATCGCGGCGGGAAAGAAAAAGCTGGAGGAAACCCGGAACGGGGAGCTTGTCAGCCTGCAGAACAAGGCGCAGGAGTCAGGCCTTGCCGAGGACGTGCAGGCGGCAAAAGATTTGGCGGCGATGTGCGACCGCTTTGAGAAGAAGATTTACGACCTGCAGCTGACGCGGACGGTAGCCCTCCAAACCGCTCCGCAGATCAGGACGGTTCAGGCCTCCGACACGATTATGGCGGAAAAAATCCAGTCAACCATCGTGAACACGATCCCCCTCTGGAAGAACCAGATGATCATCGCCATCGGGGTGGAACATTCCAACCTGGCGGCAAAGGCACAGCGCGAGGTCTCCGACATGACGAACGAACTGCTCAAGAAGAATGCCGATGCGCTCAAAATGGCGACCATCGAGACGGTCAAGGAATCCGAGCGCGGCATCGTCGACATGGAGACAATAAAGCACACCAACGAGCAGCTGATCAGCACGATGGACGAAGTGCTCAGGATCCAGGCCGAAGGCAAGGAAAAGCGCCGCACCGCCGAGCAGGAGCTTTCCCAGATAGAGCAGGAGCTCAAGGCCAAGCTCCTGCAGGCTTCAAAATCATAAAAAAACGGGGGCGGCCTGTGCCCCCACGACGTATACACAGGGGGCGGCCTATGCCCGCCCCCACACAGAATAGCCCAGCCTGTTGAACTGTCTATGCTCGCTCGTGCCCGCAAAGCATACACAGGGCGAGACCTGTGCCCACCCCGCAAAATCGCCCGCCTGAAATCGACTTCCCACTCCCGAAACCGTACGCACAGCCCAGCATGAATAAAAAACATATTTTTTCCCCCCGGTGACACTCTATGTCACTCCTGTTGTTTTATACTGGAACTATAAAAGGCGGCTCCAAAAACCGGGCAGCTTCCGTTTTTTGATGTTGCCACGAGTCGAAGCCGTGTTCCAGCAAGGAAACTGCCTCGCCCGCTGGGCCGAAGCTTCAAGTCTAGCGGCTCCGACGTTTCAACAAGCATGTAAGGGGGTATGTATGATTTGCATGAATGGTTCAAGGAAGGAAAACTCCAACAGAAGGTTCGTCTGCATAGACTTGGAGATGACGAAGTTCTCTCCCAGACAGCGGAACTGCGTCCCCGGAGCGAACGGCGAGGTAATACAGTTCGGGGCCGTCATGCTCGACGAACGCTACAACATGATCAGCAAGTTCAGTTCATACGTAAAGCCATCCTACAGCTCGGTGACGCCCCCCATTGCCACGCTGACGGGAATAACAAACCGCGCCTTGGAAAACGCCGATGACTTCATCACGGTCTTTGACAAATTCTGCTACTGGCGGGGCGACGCCGACGTAACGACCTTCTGTTGGAGCACGGTGGACTACAACCAGCTCTGGGCCGAACTGCAGGCAAAAGGCAGGCACAGGCAGGATCTGTCCTTTGCCCTCAAGGATTTTGTAGATATGCAAAAGATTTTTGGAAAGCTCATCGGCTCAAAGACTCTTGTAGGTCTGGAAGCCGCATTGAAACTCCTTCAGATGGAATACGAGGGGCAGATACATACGGCCTACTGCGACTCATACAACACGGCACGAATTGTACACAAGCTCTTCTGTACAGAGGCTTTGGATGTTGAGCTTGAATTCCTGAACCCCAACAGCGAGAAATCCGTTGAAGAACGGAGCGATGACGAGTACGGTTGCAGTTTGGCAAGCTTCCTGCCCCCGGAGCTCCTTGCACAGTTCGGCTATGAGCACACGCCCGAAGCAGAAGATGAAGCCCCTGCCTGCCTTTCTTACGACGGCGATGAATTTGAAGTTCCGCCGGAACGCCCCGAAATTTTTGACGTCGCTTCCTTGGACATCATAGGAAACAAAGAAGAAATGCTCACCCTGTGCGCAAAATACCGGATTGAACCGAGCAGCTGGGTAAAGCTTGCGAGGGAGGTTGAAGGAACGCGGGAGATGCAGGTTGCCTAGCACATGGAGAACGCGGCGGGTACGGCAGGTCCGTACCCTGTACGTCGGCACGTTTTCCCGGCATGGTTGCTTTTTCCTCCCCCTTGCCATATAATTGCCTGCCATGAGGAAAAAACGAGCCGCCTTCACCGCCGTCATTCTCTCCCTGTCCGCCCTGCTTCTGGCGGCAGGCCTGTTCTGCCTATGCGTGAACCTCTACATGGTCGCCTACGCCCGCCCCTACGTCTACAAGGACGTGGACTCCCTTCCATATAAGTACACGGTCATCCTGCCCGGGGCGCGGGTCTACCAAAGCACCGTCTCCCACGTCGTCGCCGACCGCATAGAAGGGACGCTCCGCTGCATAAACGCAGGCAAGGCGGAGCACATCCTGGTTTCCGGCGACCACGGACGCAAGGACTACGACGAGGTGAACCAGATCCTCGCCTACATGCGGCGGGTCTACGGGACGGACGAGGGAATCGTCTTCCTGGACCACGCGGGCTTTTCCACTTACGAGACCGTCTACCGGGCACGGGACGTGTTCTGCGTCACGGATGCGATTATCGTCACCCAGAAGTTCCACACCTACCGGGCAGTCTACATTGCCCGCAAGCTGGGGTTGGATGCCGTCGCGCTCGAGGCCCCGGAGCTTTTCTCCTACGCGGACAGAACGCGGGCCAGCTGGGCCGTCCGCGAGACGCTTGCCCGGGTCAAGGCCTTTTTCGATGTCGCAAGGAGCGCCAAGCCCACATACCTCGGCGAGCAGATTCCCATCACCGGCGACCCGGCGGCCAGCAGGGACTGAGGGGCATTCCGCTGATTGTCCGCAAGATGGGCAAACGCGCGGCCTTCTCGGAGAACGGCGAAATGTTCTGCGTCCGCCTGGCCTTCGCAGGCAGTGCCAGCTGCCTGCATTGACCCCGTTCTTGAATTCCGCCCCCCAACCTGCTAGAATAAAGGCATGCTTCCTGAGTCAGAGAACATCAGCGTAGAATTCAAGTCCGCACAGGTTCGCCCGGAGTCCGTGGCGCGGGAGATGGTCGTCTTCTCCAACAGCTACGGCGGAACGCTCTACATCGGCGTGGAGGATGACGGCAGCGTCTCCGGACTGGACGAGGGACGGGAATGGGATGAATGGGCGGCGAACATAGCCCGCAACTCGGTGAACCCGGCGATTTCTCCCCGCATTTCGGTCGAGGAAGAGTGCGGCAAGCAGATACTGAAAATCGACATAGAAAAAGGCAGGAACAAGCCCTACCAGACCCTTAGCGACGGGAAATACTGGATCCGCGTCGCCTCCACGGTCAGGATCGCCACACAGCAGGAGCTGTCCCGCCTCTTCCAGGCGGCGGGCATGGTCCACTATGACATATCCCCGGTGGAAGGTTCGTCCATCACGGACCTCGACGAGCGGCGGCTTGAGGCGTATTTCAGAGATATTTACAAGATAGATTACGCGGCAGAGGAGAACAAGCCCCAGCTGCTCAAGAACGCAAGCCTGCTCGCCGAGCTGGACGGAAAGCTTGTCGCGACCGTCGGAGGACTTTTGCAGTTCTCGCTCTTTGCCGACCGCTTCCTGCCGCAGGCGACAATCTCAATCGCGGTGATAAAGGGCACGGACATAACCGACGAGGTGGTGCAGAAAAAAGAACTGGCAGGCCCGCTGACCGACCAGATAGACGCGGCCGTTTCATTCATGCGGCTCTTCACGCCGGAGCCGCTCGTCGTCAAGGACAGCCCCCGGCGCGAGAACACGCTCGCCATACCGCTCGACGTACTGCGGGAGACGGTCGT
>JAILON010000024.1 GCA_024690865.1 Treponema sp.
GGCTACCTTTCCGTCTTGAAGGGGCGGATAATCGAAGTCTATAAGGACAGGATTATCAACCTGCATCCTGCCCTGCTGCCGAAGTTCGGTGGGGTGGGTATGTGGGGCCACAACGTTCATGAGGCCGTCATCGAGGCGGGCGAGGCCGAAAGCGGCTGTACCGTTCACCTCGTCGATTCCGGCTGTGATACGGGCCGCATCCTCGTGCAGAAACGGGTTCCCGTCCTTCCCGACGATACCCCGGACAGCCTCTACGAGCGGATTGCCCCCGAGGAGCACAAGGCGATTGTTGAGGGGCTGTTGCTGCTTGCGAAGCGCTAGGGTTCGTTTACAGGCGAGCTACGATTGACGCTTGCTTCCTGTGTGCGGGCCGTCATATTTACTTTTTCTTCTATAAATAGTATACTTTCCTCCAAATGTCAGACTTACAGAACAACGATTTAGACCAGTATTCAGCGAGTTCCATTACCGTCTTGAAGGGGCTTGAGGCCGTCCGCGTCCGCCCTGGTATGTATATAGGAAGCACGGGGCCGAACGGCCTGCACCATCTTGTTTATGAGGTGGTTGACAACTCCATTGACGAGGCTATGGCCGGCTTCTGTGACCGGATTACGGTTGCCCTTGAGCGGGACGATATCTGCCGTGTCGAGGATAATGGCCGCGGTATCCCTGTCGACATGCACCCGACTGAACACGTTTCCGCACTGGAGCTGGTCCTGACCCGCCTCCATGCTGGCGGTAAGTTTGACAAGTCCAACTATAAGGTCTCCGGCGGTCTGCACGGAGTCGGCGTTTCCTGCGTGAATGCGCTTTCCACCTGGATGGAAGCATTTGTCTACCGGGATGGCAAGTCCTACGAGCAGAAATATGCTGAGGGAAAGCCGAAGACGAAGGTTGAATGCATCGGCGATACCGAGCTGCACGGAACGAAAATCCGCTGGCGGGCAGACCCGACGATCTTCAAGGAGACGACGACCTACGATTTTGATGTCCTTGCCCACCGCCTGAGGGAGCTTGCCTTCCTTAACCCCGGTATCACGATTGTGTTCCGCGATGAACGATTGGAGAAGCCGAAGGAAGTGGAATACCGCTTCGAGGGCGGCATCAAGCACTTTACGACCTTCTTGAACGAAGGAAAGTCAGTCATTCCTCCTGAGCCCATCTACATCGCTGGTGAGAACGAGGGCGTGCAGATTGAAGTCGCACTTCAGTGGAACGACGGCTACAATGAGGCGATTTATGCCTACGTCAACGACATCAACACGAAAGAAGGTGGAACCCACCTGGACGGCTTCAAGATTGGACTGACAGTCGTGATGAACAAGTTCCTTGAGTCCCGCGAAAAGCTGCTCAAGAAGATAAACGATAAGGATTCTAAGGTGAACGAAAAGCTGACCGGCGAGGATGTCCGTTCTGGTCTGACTGCCATTTTGTCAGTGAAGGTTCCCGAGCCACAGTTTGAAGGACAGACCAAGACGAAGCTGGGCAACTCCGAAGTCCGCGGTTATGTCGACAGCCTCGTGAAGGAAAAGCTGACCCTCTGGTGCGAACAGAATCCTCAGCTGGTCGATAAGATTCTGGAGAAGGCCGTCGGAGAGGCTGCCGCCCGTATCGCGGCCCGCCGGGCAAAGGATTCCGCCCGCCGAAAGACTGGCCTTGGCTTTGGTCTCCCGGCAAAGCTCGCCGACTGTTCAATGAAGGATCCTTCTCAGTGCGAGGTATACATTGTCGAGGGAGATTCTGCTGGCGGTTCTGCCAAGAAGGGCAGGGACTCCAAGACGCAGGCAATCCTCCCCCTCTGGGGAAAGATGCTTAACGTCGAAAAGAGCCGGGTCGACAAGGTTATAAACAACGATAAGCTTGAGCCGGTCATTGCTTCCCTCGGAACGGGAATCGGCAAGGATTTTGACATATCCAAGCTCCGCTACCACAAGGTAATTATCATGGCTGATGCTGATGTCGATGGCAGCCACATCAGGACCTTGCTTTTGACATTTTTCTTCCGTTACATGCCGCAGCTGATTGAGGACGGCTATGTGTACCTTGCCATGCCTCCGCTTTTCAAAGTTCAGTACGGCAAGCAGATAAAGTACGTCTATGATGATAACGAAAAGGCCGCCGCGATCGCTGAGTTCGGTGTACCCGCAGAAAAGCTCAAGGTCCAGCGATACAAAGGTCTTGGTGAGATGGACGGAACCCAGCTCTGGGAGACGACGATGGATCCGAGCGTCCGCAAGATGATGAAGGTGACGATTCCCGATGCGATTGCCGCCGACAAGATTTTCTCGACCTGTATGGGCGAAGAGGTTGAGCCGCGCCGTAGGTTTATTGAGGAAAACGCCGTCTACGCGAACTTGGACGTGTAGGAAAGGAAAAAACATTCCGTTGAACCGGTTCCTTTGTGTAAAGGACCGGTTTTTTTTCAAAGAATGTTTTTCTTTTGCCTAAAATAGCATTCTTCCACAGATGAATTCATATATACGAATTCCTGTGGAGGATATGATGAAAAACCCCTTTCTTTTCTTTCGCGCGCTCGCCGCTGTATTCATTTCGCTTGCGGTGTTGTATTCCTTGACCTTTGCCCCCCTCTCATGCAGCATGGGAGGACCTGTTGAAGGCGATGCCGGCTCTGCTTGGGAAAAGTCAGATTATTCCGCCATGCACATCAAAAGTGTATCACCACCGCAGCTTGAATCGTTCTCGGTGGATTCGGCTGAGACTATGCTTCTTTGTTTTGATAAAAAGGTTTCCATCTGTGATGCAAGCCTTCGCCCTACAGGGGGAGGTGAGGCCATCTCTGTGTCAAGCGAAACGGGAGGGGACGGAAGTTCCGTTAGGCTTCGATTTGCAGAAGAAACACTCATTGGGACGAGCTATGAACTGCATGGCGTTGCGAATGACGATGAAGGCAATTCCCTGTCTTTCTGCCTGAGCTTCGATGCCTTTAACCCCCGAATTCCCGACTTGCTTCTGTGTGAACTGAGGAATGC
>JAILON010000051.1 GCA_024690865.1 Treponema sp.
CGCCACGTAGCCGAGCATGCGCAGGGGCATGTTGCGGTTTATCGTGGACTGGTGCTCCACAAGGACCACGACCTTCCCGTCCACACGCATCGCCACGTCATTGACGTAACTCATGTACATCACGCTGTCCAGCGACTCGGACACGAGTTCCGTCCCGTCCGCCTTCAAGTCCGTGCCATGCAGGGCGTTATAGAGCGAGATGAAGTTCTCCCTCGCCGTGATGTCCTTGCCGAACAGGTCAACGAACATGCTGTCCTTCACCTTCCGGTTCGGAGCGTACGCGTCGGCCCCGCCCGATGGGCCGCTGCCCGTCACGCCCTCTGGGCCTCCATCACCCCCGCCCTTTGGGCCGCCGCCAATCACGCCCTCCGGGCTTGCATCGGCCTTATCCGTTGAGTTGCCGTTCAAGCCGCCCCGCCCCTCCGGGCGCACTGCCGCAGGGGAATTTTCATCTTTCGCCACTTCTGGCCTCCTTCAGTGTACTACAGGCAGCGGAAAAATGAAAGCCTCGTTTTCTTTCCCTGCTGCCAATATATACATCTCTGGCAAAAAGACAGGAATGTCATGTTTTGGTGGAAAAACTCAGAATCTTTTGAGCCGGACAGGGGGCAGGTGGCCGGACAGGGACAACGGGACCGGACGATGTGATGAGGCTGGGGCGGGGCCGAGATGTCGGGGGTCTTTTGGCAGTGTGGGCCTGTCACTGTTTATTTCGCACCCGTATCAACATTGATTTGGTAGTCGTGTCAACGTTGATTTAGTAGTTGTGTCAACATTGATTTTGTTGTTGTATCAACATTGATTTGCCACTTGTATCAACATTGATTTGTCACTTGTGTCACAACGTTGATTTTGCGCTTACGTCCAGCCGCAGCAGCCTGTACAGGGCCTTGAGCAGGAAGTGCAGGACAAGCCCCCCAAGGAAAGTCAACAGGTACACGAGGACCACAAAGAGGCCCGGCTGCGACCGGCACAGGCTGCCCGCCTCGCCCCCCGTATACCGCTCCAGCAGCTCGATGACGAAGCCGTGCAGCAGGAACATCTCGGCAGAAACGGAGCCGGCAAGCCGTATGGCCGGGTTCCCGAACCGCAGTCCCTGCGAAAGGACCGCGCCGACCAGCAGGGCCAGCAGGACCATGGCGGCCCGCAGGGCATATTCCGTCCAGGAGACGCAGTTCACGTTCCGCGTCCGCAGGTATGCCAGGGCAAGGAAGGGCAGCGCGGCAAGGCAGGCGGCAAGGAGGATGACGGAGTTCCGCCTGCGGGCCAGGAAGGCCTTGAATGCCTCAAGCTTCCGCGCAAGGAGGATTCCGTAGGCAAAACCCAGCGACTGGCAGCCCCAGCCAAAGAGGGCCAGGACGGAAGCCAGCCCGCTCCCGTAGTCCAGGCTGTCCAGCCGGGAGTCGTGGAAAAGCTGGATCAGGACGCTGTACAGGACGGTCAGGGCGACGAGCAGCACATCCGCCACGTCCAGCCCCCAGAAGGCGGGCTTCCCCCCGAATGCCGACCGGACAAGGAAAAAGACGATGTAGAACAGGATGGCCACCAGCATGTAGCCCATGCCCCCCGACCAGAGGTAGCAGGAAAAGGCCGCCTTGAGCGCAAGAACCAGCGAAAGGGGAATTGCCGTCTTCAGTATCCTCTTGTAGAAGCCCCGCATGTAATCCGGCTTGTGCGCCGCTCCGTACGAAAGCCCGTAGCCGGAAAACAGGAAGAACAGGCTCACCGCAATCCAGTGCAGGCAGCCGAGGAGGCAGTATTTTTCCCCCGCCCCCGTGTGGGCAAGAATGACCGAAAAGCAGCAGAATGCCTTGACAAAGCTGCTGTAGCCGCGGGACATGAAAAACCCGTTCTCCCCGTCGCGCCTGCATCCATAAAAACCCATCGCGATGAAGGCAAGCTGGAATATAATAGAAAGAAACAGGTTAAAATCGGCACGCATACGGCATACAATAAAGGAACAGGGGCAGATGTTCAAGCCGCTTCTAAAGAAGCTTTTCGGCTGTGGCCGATGATTTATCAGGCCGCCCGACAACGCGACCGCCCCCGGAATGCAGCATGCCGCCACAGGCCGCCAGAACATCCGGGCCGTTGCAAAAGCGGGCCGTTGCTGTTATATTTTGGGCTATGGAAGAGCACAACAAAAGAAGCGGGTTGAAGGAAAGTTTTTACGCGCAGTCAATCCCCATCCTGCTTGCCTCACTGGCATTCGCCTGCCTTGCGGGGGCCCTCAGGAACCGAGTCTCCAACCTTGTCCTGTACGCCGCTTCCTGCCTGCTCTTCTTCGCCGTCTATTTCGCGGCATCCCTCGCCACGGCCTCCGCCGCACGGAGCACGCCCGCCACCGGGGACCAGGACGCGGACAAACGTGCCGACGCACGGAGCACGCCCGCCGCACAGGGGCATCTTGGGGAACGTGCCACCGCACAGGGGGGCGGCGAGAATCGCAAACGTGCCATCCGGGAACTTGCCGCACTCCTTGCCATAGCGGTCCTGCTGCTGGCCAACTTCTTCCGGGAGGGCAGGTCCAACGAGGGGGCGGACTTCAACGCATCGCTCTTCCGCTACCAGATTCCCCTCCCCGCCTACCTGCTCCTTTTGGCCGGCACGACGGCGGCTTCCTACGGTCTCGTAAAGCTCCTGGGAAAAAGCAGGCGCAGGCCGTTGGCCCGGCTCCTTGCCTCGCTGCCATACGTGCTGCTTCTGGCCCTGACGACCTGGGTCCCCAACATCTTCTACAGCGACTACACCTTCTTCCATGCGGACGCCTACTACAGCTCCATCTGCGACGTGCTCAACCTGGCCCCGCTCGGCGAGCTGGACAAGCCCTTCTACGGGCACTACGCCCTCTTTTTCCTGCTGCCCTGCCGCCTCCTGCACCTGCTGGGCATGCCGTACCACATGGCAATCGCAAGCTGCATAGCCGCGGCAAGCCTCGCCACCCTGCTGGCCACCCTCTGCGTCGTGGACCGGCTCGTCAAAAACGACGGCGTTTTCCTCATCGCGCTCCTGTCCTTGGGGGATGTCTTCCTGATGTACGTGCAGAAGCTCTTCTTCGTAAAGGACGTCTACCTGCAGACCATCCCGCACAGGGTCATGTTCCCCGCCATACTCAGCGCGGCAATGGTCCTTTCCTGCGGCAAACGCATGGGCAAAGGCAGGATTGCGGCATTCTACGCCCTCGCGGCCCTGGCCTTCCTGTGGAGCCCGGAAACGGGGCTGGTCTGCATTGCCTCCGTATCGCTCTTCGTCTTTTTGGGCCTGCTGGACTTCTCCCGCCCCGTCTCGCGGGCAAACGTGGCCAGGCTCGCCTGCTGCGCCCTGCTGGCAGTCCTTTCCGTCCTGTCCGGCTACCTGCTGGTGACGGCCTACAACCTGCTCACCAGCGGACAGGGCGTGTCGTTCAAAGGCTTCCTCTACCCGCTGGTGGCGGAATACGGCAGCATCGCCGTGCGGACCCCCCTTCCCGACCTGCTCAGGACCTGGCTTCCCGTGCTGCTCTTCCTGCTGTCCGCCACAGCAGTCTTCGCCGGAAAGGCCCTGGGCGCGCGGGACGGACGCGGAACGGACGCGGCCCTCCTGTGCAGCGCGGTGACCGCGCTCGGACTCATGAGCTACTTCATGAACAATCCCGTTCAGCTGAACATCACGATCGTATTCTTCCAGTGCATCATGCTGCTGGCCCCCCTGCTTGACGCCCTTATACGGGAAGAAAGGAACTTCGCGCTGGGGCCGGCCCTTTCCCTGCTGCTGCTCGCAGTCTTTTCCACCTTCACGCTGGGAAACGCGGGAATGAAGGAAGTCCTCACCGACCGGAGGGCCACCGCATGGAAGGCGCGGGGCCTGGAAAACTTCGCGCGGGAACTCGACGGCGACATTCCCCGGGGGACGCCCGCATTCGGACGGGGGGTCCCGGAACTGTTCGCGGCGATGGACAGGGACCCCGGCGTACACGTCATAGACTGGGTGGACATCATGTTCGACAGGAACCCCATCTACCTGCAGCACGTCAACGGACAGCTCAAGGACGCGGACCGCTTCTTCGCCTACCAGGACTCCGCCGCCCTGCTCCCGGCCAGCGCGGACTTCGCCATAGAGAAGGAATACGAGTACATGGGCTGGAAATTCGCCCTGTACAGGCGGAAATAAGGTAAGTGACAAACTTGGAAAGCAGTGTTACAATGACTTGACAGCAGGAAATTGTGGCCCTGCCATACATTTTACCGCAAAGGAGCGCCCGTATATGCACAAGTCCAGAACTTTTCTCTCCATGGTCACAGCCTCTTTCCTTTCGCTGCCGGTGCTTTTGTGCCCGCTCACCGTGTCATGCAACGGGAACGGCTGCGCCACGGACATAGACGGTGACACTTACACCTCCTGGGGGGGGTATATGAAAATAATACAGGAGAAAATGGCAGCACGGGCGGCCTGAACAGCGGAACAGGAAGCTCCTCTTCCCATCCTTCCGCCATAGACATCCTTGAGATGTCCAACTCCGACGACATAGACGGCATCATAGCCCTGTTCAAACCGACGACTGCCAGCGATGGCAGCGAGGGTGCACAGGCACAATCCGTCGTCCTGGATGCAGACGCCATAGGCCTGCCCGCCGGAGGAACCGTTACCCTCACCATCACAGGCCGGGGCATGAACTACAGCAACACCGCAGGTGCGGACGCAGACGGAAACGTCACGTTCGAAATCCCCGCCATCGTAACCGGCACCGAGATAACCGTCACCCTCGCCGTCAAGACCGCAGGCGGGACCGTCTTATACGCGGGCAGCAAGACCCAAGTGCTGAACGGCGAAGCGAGCTCGCTTGACATAAGCCTGTCCCGCCAGTACTGGACGCTCCCGGCGAGCCTTACCGTGACGGCAAACCCACAAGCCATCCTGTATGGCGCGGCTACCTGGACCACAGATTCCACCACATTAAGCATATCATGGCCAGAAGCCGCCCCCGAAGGAGCAGCCATCAGCTACAGCTGGAAAGATCAAGACGGCACCGAGCTGGGCACAGGGCCGACGCTGACGCGGACCGTGCCCGAGCTGACGGGCGGGGCGATACCGGCCGTCACGACGAGCAAATACTTCTCCGTCACGGCAAGCTACACCGACGTGGCGGGCGAGACAAAGACCGCAAGCGGAACAGTTTCCGTCACGGTAGGCGTTGACTTCATCGCGACTGCGGACAAGGCGGTGCTGACCGCCGGATCCACGACGGCAGGTGACAACACGGCGACGATAACGGTGACCGGCTCGCCCGCAGGAAGCCTGAGCGTGACCCCGGCGGGCACGGCGGCATCCCTGATCATTGTTACGCCGCTGACGGAGTATACCTGGAGCGTCGTCATAGCATCGGACGGCAGCGGAGAGGCTTGGTTCGCCGACGACACCGCCGTCAGTGTGGACGTGACGGATGGAAGCAACGCTGCATCCATATCCTTTACGCTCAAGAACAAATACACGTATTCCATTGCCGATGCAGACGGTAATCCCTGCGACAGTGCGGGCGGAATCGTGGCGGGAGGAACACTCAGCTTCGCCACAGCAAAGGGTGCGGTCGAAGCCGTTCCGGGCACGGTCCCGACAGGGCGCGAAATCGTCGCATTCAGAAAGACGGCCCCCCTACCAGAAAGCGGCCTCACAAAGCCGGACTTTCCCCTGACCTTCAACAGCACGAATTTCAGCGCACGCAGCATCAATCTTAAGGCACTGCTTGACTTTGAGATGACGGTTTCGGGCGGCCATGCACTAGGTGACCCCACACCCGCAGGAACGGAAGCGGCCCCGTACATTCTCAAATACAGTTCATCCGACACCGGTTTGACCTGCATTGACCTGACCGTTTCAGATTACATCGGCAGCCTTGACACAAGCTCCGACGCGGCCGGTGGCGAGCTTGCCATAGACCTGACGAACCCTGCAACCCCGGCAATCACGATCAACAAGACAAATCTTGCTGCATCGGCAATACCGGCAGCAGGCTTAAAATACAAGGTAACCGTCAAGGACTACAAGACCGGCGCGGATCCGTCCTCCGCAGCAAATGTATATGCATCCAAAGACTTCTGGGTTCAGATACCGCCGATACCGGATGTGGTCATAAAGACCGGAAGCAATTTCAACGCGGTACTCAAGGAGCTTGGCGCAAATGCTTCCCCGAACAAAACGTTCGGTGCTTCGCCGACACCGCCCCCTTCTTATATATCTGCCGCCGACATAAAAACTCTGTCAGATCCAGGTTCCCCCGGTGAAATGCTGGTATGGTTGGACGGAACCAGCATTAAATACTACGCGGAAGGCTACACCGATACCGGTAAGAAGATTCTTCTGGATGCGGACAGCTCCGGAATGTTCTCGGGGTGCAGATATTTGACCAGTATAGACGTAAGCGGCTTTGATACACGAAATGTCACCAATATGTACCAAGTGTTTAACTTTTGCGAGGCACTGACAAATATTACCGGACTGGATAGTTGGGATACGAGCAATGTCACCAAGATGAGGGAGATGTTTTATGGCTGCAACGTCTTGTCTATCATTGACTTGAGCAGTTTTGACACTCATAACGTCACCAGCATGTACTATATGTTCTATTACTGCTATGCACTGACTACTATATATGCATCTGAAAATTTCGTGACTGCGAGTGTAACAGATAGTGTCAAGATGTTTGGTGAATGTACAAACATTAAGGGTGGAGGCACGCCACCGACATCGTTTAAAAACGCCTACCAAGATAAAACTTATGCCCGTATAGACGGAGGTTCAGGTTCAACCAGCCCCGGCTACTTTACGCTCAAGCCGTAATCCTGCCTGCTCCCCTGCGGGTGGCAAGGTCCCGGTATCCACAGCCCCCCACCAAAGGGGGAGCAGTCCGGGCGGCGTCCATCCGGAACAGGCGTGGCAGCCCCCGGACAGGGACAGGCACGGTTGTCGTGGGGCTCCAGAATGTCTGTTTACACAGGTGTGACAAGAGAAAAGTCTACATTTGCGGTGGAAAAATCCCTGGTTTTGTGCTATATTTGAGCTATGGGAGCTGAAAGGACGTACAACTACAAGCCGGTCGAGGATTTGGTGTTTACCGACGACTTCATGTTCGGGGCGGTCATGCGGGAGCCTGAAATCTGCAAGGGAGTCCTTGAGCGGCTCCTGCATACCAAGATTGACCACATCGAATACCCGGAGCTACAGAAGTATATCAGTCCGTTCTACACCCGCAAGGGAGTGCGGCTCGACGTGTTCGTCGCCGACAGCGACAAGGTGTACGATGTAGAGTGCCAGTCGTATAAAGTGGAGGACATTGGCAAGCGGACCCGCTACTACCAGAGCATGATTGACATAGACAGCCTCCTGAAGGGGGCCGTCTACTCCGAGCTGAAGGAAAGCTACGTGATATTCATCTGCACGAGCGACCCGTTCGGGTCCGACCTGCCGGTGTACACCTTCGAGCGGAAGTGCAGGGAAGATGCGGGGGTCAATCTAAAGGACGAGACCCACCATCTGATATTCAACGCCGCGGCTTACGAACACGCGAACGACCCGGAGCTGCGGGACTTCCTCGCATTCGTAAGGAACAACACAGCCGAATCCGACTTTACAAGGGGGATAGCGAACATGGTACAGACAAAGAAATTCGAGCAGACCTTCATCAACGAGTATCTCGCATGGAACCTCCACGACAAGGACGTGGAGCTGCGGGGAAAGAAAGCCGGGCTCGCTGAGGGAAAGAAGGAGGGGCTTGCCGAGGGCATAAAAATGACCGCGAGGAACCTTCTTGCGCTGAACATGAGCGCAGATACCATCGCAAAGGCGACCGGGCTTTCCGTGGACGAAATCAAAAGCCTGTGAAGCCATTTTTCGTAGCTCACGTACCGGGTCTACAGGGGAAAATTCGCCCTGTACAGGCGGAAATAAGGTAAAAGAGGACATTCTACCTTTACAAGCATTGATTTATATTATATCATTCAGCTTATGGCTATGACAAATGCAACTTTGCTGACGAAATTTTACGAAAACTACAAAGACACCGAAATCGCATTTACAAAGGACATCATCAAGACTATCGCTCTGGATCCACGGCAGATTTTTCTGAAGTGCACAGAGGGACAGTGGGCCTGCATTATCAATTCCATGTCATTTTCCCTTGCCCGCATCATCATAGGGACAAAAGGCGGGGCCTACGAAAAGCTTGCAACCCCCAACCCGCCTGCGGGCTTGAGCCTGAGGATCAGCTTCTACAAGCAGGACGGGCAGCAGATAAGCATCTTCCTTTCCTGCAAGGTGAAGGAAATTGTTCCCTATATGAACAGCAAGGACCTTGTCATCGTCACCCTCACCTACACGCAGCGTCCACCGGAAGACCTCATCGAACGGATGGGCCGCCTGCTTGAAGCAAACGACAACGCCCTCAAACGCAAGGAGGACAGGATTCCCATAAATCCGGAAAGCTGCCGCAAGCTGGGCATCCCCAAGGAAGAATGTATGGCCACCATACAGAACGTTCCCCGTCGCTGCATCCTGCGCGACATTTCATTCGGAGGGGCAAAAATCGTCATTCTGGGCGTAGCCAAGTTCCTGATGGGCAAAGAGGTGCAGCTTTCCTTGGAGTTCGACGATCCCCATGAAATCATCCAGCTCAAGGGCAAGATTTCCAGCGTCGCCGATGTTCAGGGGCGCAAGGACATGGTCGTCGCAGGCATCGTATACGACGAGGCCACCCTGTCCCTGTCATACAAGATCCACATAAACAACTACCTTACTTCGGCAAGGAAGGCTGACCTGAACCAGCAGTCCGACGCACCGGCGAACACCGCCGACGGAGCAATATGAATCCTTCCACCCCCCTGGATTCCGTATACTTCATAACACTTCCAGAGGGCTTCAAGCTTTCCCCACACGCACTGCAGCTGTCTCCCGACATTCCCCTTCCCATCCAAAAGAAGGATGGGGATGAGTCGGGTACCATTGACATGCAGGAGCTTACTCCAGAGCAGGTGCTTTCGGGAATCCTGACGGTCCTGGCCTACGACAGGCAAAACGAGCACTTGGACTACTACAGGAAGATCCTGTCGGAAGCCCGCCCTGGAATAAAGACGGAGCTGGCGGAAGCCGCCATACTGAAGACCCGGAACGAAGACTGGGATCTTGCGGAAGAGATATGGATGGCCCTGCACGGGCTGGATCCAAAGGACAAGGCCATCATCCTGAACATGGCCCTCTTCTATGACCAGCGGGCAGACAACTACCGGAAGAACGCCCTGTACGACGATGCGGACGCGTATGACTCCAGCGCAGAAGAATACTACAAGGACGTGATGGAGGATGACGAGGATATTCCCGATGCATTCTTCAACGCAGGCTTCTTTTACCTGAAGAAGCACAACTTTTCAGAGTCGAAGGCCTGCTTCGACAGCTACCTGGCCTTGATGTCGGATGCGGAGGAAGAGGAGCTGGGCGAGAACGGCGAATACAAGATCAAGCGGGCGCAGGAGATTCTGGAAAAAATAAAGAACCGCAACTTGGAAAACGAACGCTTCCACAAGGCCTACGAGCACATTTCCACCGGACGGGAGGCAGAGGGGCTTGTGGAAGTACGGCGTTTCATACAGGACAACCCCGCCGTCTGGAACGCATGGTTCCTTTTGGGCTGGGGTTTGCGCCGTCTGGGGCAGTTTTCAGAGGCCAAGATGGCTTTTGAAAAGGCCCGCGAGTGCGAAGGCGGGGATGAAAGCGCGGACACCTACAACGAGCTTGCAATCTGCCGGATGGAAACGGGCGACTTGGACGGGGCGCAGGAAAGCCTCGTGGACGCGCTGAACCTGGACCCGGACAGCACCAAAATCATAAGCAACTTGGGATTCCTGTCCCTGAAGCGGGGCAACGAGGAAGAGGCCCGGAAATACTTCATGACCGTGCTGGAGATAGACCCCAAGGATCCGGTTGCGGCAGCCGAACTGGAAAAGCTGGAGCGGGAAGCCTAGCACGGCCCCTGTCTGGGACGAACCCGCAGTTGGCCCCCGCACTGCCGGCTGAACCGTACATCCTCGCGCCGGACGGACAGTTCCCCGGCTCCTTGAACCGTCAATATTGAAATTGGCTGAGCAATTTGGCCGGTCATTGGCAAAACGGCTTGTCTAAATTCCATTTATGGAATAAAATAGTAATATGGCTTTATTTCAGAATTTAATCGATTTCTTTCAAGAGCTTTTCATGCCGGCCTCACCGGATGTAAAAAAACGTATTGCGCTGCGCAAGCTGGAAACCGAGGTAAAGGAATTTTCTCCCCAAATCTATAAGAACGACATGCTCCTCCCCAACTTCGCGGAGGCCCTGAGGATCCTTTACGTAAACACAAAGCCCATTTACAACCTGCTTTCGGAGACCCTGTGCAGCGAGGATCTGGAGCGGAACCACCACTTCTCCGAACAGCTGATGATGACGGGATTCTCGGACAACGCGCAGGAAATATTGGAAAGCCTTTCCTACGCCAACCGCAAGGAAGCCGCCAGGAACGCGGAATCCCTGACCAGGCACTTCGACAGGGAGCGGGCACGGCTTGAAAAGGCCATCGAGGAGCTGAAAAGCCCCGACTTTGCAAAGATAGACGACGTGCTCAGCAACATAAAGCAGCTGAACGACATCTGCAAGCTCAACTACGTCACCCCGCTCAAGCTCTTCGACCAGCACTTCAGCATAAGCAACAACTACCTTCCCTCCTTCCAGGCCATTCCCTTGGAACTGGCGGAAAACGCCCTGCAGGAGCTGTACTACGCTTCCGCCGGAATGGACATAACGAAATCCACGGGCAACGCCCTGCTGGCCGTGTACAAGCTCTACAACCGCGGCAACGTCGTTGCAGACGAAGAGGTTGCGCTGGGGAACGCCCTCAGGAAGATACAGGGCGTACTCAAGGGGGTGCTCAAGCAGGAACTGCTCGTAAACCTTATCCGCCTGGCAAAGGGGAATCCCACCATGGTTCCCGACAAGGCCAGCTACAAGAGTGAGGAACGGGTCCGCTACGCCAAGTACCTGGAAAACCGCTTCACGATTGAAGAAGGCCGCCTCAAGAACGAGCTTCAGGACGAGACGATCAAGGCAGAGGTCAGCACCCTCTTCAGCGGCAGGGACCTGGAGAACATCGGGGCCTACAACAACAAGAACAACGAGCTGCTCAAGCAGAACACCCCCTGCTCATTCTTCTGGATCCTGCCCATGCAGGTCCTCAAGACCTTCCTGACGACGTATTTTGAAGGCAAGGTGAAGCCCTTCCTGAACGATATAGTTATCGAAGGCTTCTTCAACCTGAACGACTACAAGTCGGATTTCGCAGCCCAGGTCTATGCGGTGAACGACAGCCTGGCCCACATACAGGTGTTCGAGCAGAAGTTCCAGCACCAGGGCGCTTACGACGAAAGCCTGCTCACGGGATTCATCCGCGACAGCCACAAGGATGCGAACTTCGTGACCAAGCTCAAGACCTTGGTGGATTCCATCGACAAGGAAGCAAAGATGATAATCCAGAACGAGGCCGCCGCAATCTACCGCCTGTACGGCAAGGTGCAGGAGATAGACAACGAGGCAAAAAAACCCACCAGCGACATCGTAACCAACATCAAGGTCCTGGCCATGTCCTCCAGAAACAGGGACAACTTCGCCTTCTTGGACACGACCATCCAGCAGTGGCAGCTCTTTTTCAACATAATGAAAGACTATGTTGTCCTTTCGACGGGAGAAAAAGGCGGCTCAAAATAAATGAACGGGGAGTCGCAGGAAAAGGAGATTTTCGATCTCGAACAAACATTGAACCTCTTTAAATCCCTGTGTACGACCATAGAGCTTCCCAAGCTCATACAGTCCATCCTGTACACATCGATGGCCCAGATGCGGGTGACGGGCGCAGGAATGTTCACGATGGGAACCTTGGAAAGCGGCTCCTTCCGATTGGGAAGCAATGTGTTCAACCTGGAGCTGGACCCCGTAGGCAAGTACATCATTCCCATGAAGTCCCCCCTGGTTTCCACGCTTTCATCCTTCGCCGCTCCGGTGACGCTGGGGCAGCTGAAGGACAAGATTCCCGTCTGCAAGGACCTGGACACCATAGGAAGCCTCAAACCGACGCTCGTCGTCCCGCTCATTTTCCGCAGGCGGGTCAACGGAATCCTCCTGCTGGGAGAACGGATTGAAAACGGTGACGAGATTGACCTGGGCTACAGCGAATACGAAAAAAAACAGATTGCGACGCTGGCCAGCCTGGGCGCGGTAGCCGTGAACAACGCATCCTTGGTCGAAATCTCTTCGACCGACATGATGACCCACTTGAAGTACAAGTATTACTTCTACAACATCCTGTCCGACAGGATGGAAGCCTCGCTCAATTCCAACAGCGTGCTTTCCGTCATAATGTTCGACATAGATTTCTTCAAGAAAGTCAACGACACATACGGCCACAACTGCGGGGACTACATCCTCGCCTCCGTCGCCTCGATAATCAAGAAGAGCATACGCGGCAAGGACCTGGCGGCCCGCTACGGCGGCGAGGAGTTCACACTCCTCCTTTCCGGGGAAAGCGGCAGGAACGCCTGCAAGGTTGCCGAGCGCATCAGGAAGATGGTGGAAACCTATCCCTTCGAATACCAAGGGCAGCAGATACACATCACGATTTCAGGCGGCGTCGCGGAATTCTCTACCGAGATGAACTCGAACCTTTCGCCGGAGGAGCTGGTGGACGTCGCGGACAAGGCCCTGTACGTATCCAAAAACAAGGGGCGGAACCGGATAACCTATGCCTATCCGGTCCTCATGACCGCACTGGACAGCGAGCAGCCCCAGGACTGACACCCCGCAGCAATCAGTACAGCTTTTCACCAAGCAGACGGGCAGCCAGCGCGACCGCCATAAGGGCGGTGATGTTCCTGTCGTCCAGGATGGGGTTCACCTCAACAATCTCCATCGACTTGACCATGCCAAGGGTCTCCATCTCCTCCATGAGGAGAAGCCCCTCCCGGTACGTGAGCCCCCCCGGCACGGGCACTCCGGTTCCGGGAGCAATCGACGGGTCAAAGGCATCCATGTCAAAGCTGATGTGCACGACGTCGCATCTGGTCTTGAAAAAGAGGCGGACCTTCTTGAGGATTTCCGAAAAGCCGAAGCGGTCTATGTCGCTGACCGTAAAGCAGGTGACGCCGGCCTCGTGCATCAGAGCCTTCTCGCCCGGGTCCAGGTCCCGCGTTCCCACGAAGCAGATGTTCTCAGGGTCCACCTTGCGCCCGTCCTTGTACAGGTTCACCAGCTCGTCCAGCCCGTAGCCCGCGCTCGCCGCAAGGCACTCGCCGTGGATGTTGCCGGAAGGTGACGAGTCCGCCGTATTGAAGTCGCCGTGGGCATCCACGTACAGCACCCCCAGGCGAAGCCCCTTTTCCCTGCACCAGGACCCCATTCCGGCCAGACTCCCCAACACGATGGAGTGGTCACCGCCCAGGACGAGCGGGAATTCCCCCCGTTTGGCAGAAGCCTCAACCTGTCCGGCAAGAGCTTCGCATGCCTCCACAATCGGGGCCAAGTACTTGGCCTTGGGATTGCTGCCAATGTCTGCATATTCCTGCGGTGGAATGTTTATGGGCTCTCCGTGGGGAACCACCGTATGACCCAGCGACTGCACCTTGTCCTTTATCCCCGCAAGTCGGATTGCCGACGGCCCCATGTCCGAACCGTGCCTCCTGCCCCCGAAGTCAAGGGGCATCTCGATTATGTTTACGTTCATGATGAATCTCCTATAACGAATCCCGAACCCAAAAAGCTACTGGGCGGCCCTTTGGAAGGTTACGACGAACTTCTCATTCTCCTTGTCATTGTCCAACAGCAGGGAAGGCTCCTCCTTTACGGCCCGCCTGATTCCAGACCCCAGCCCCCGGTACTTCATCAGTTTGGAACAGAACGAAACGATAAGGTTGTTCCTGACGACGGCATTTCCCATCCGTATGTTTTCTATGGTCAAACTGTTGGGAAGACAGCCAGGACTTGCAAGCTCCACCCTGTCATCAAAGACAAGAAGGTTTATGGGAGAGTTCCTCGTATAATCCCGGTGCGTGAGGGCGTTCTGAAGCACCTCCTCCAGCGCAATCCGCGAGATTTCAAGAATCCCGGTCGAATTGAAATTCTGCCCTTTCTGAACATGATGTAGGTTGCGCAGAAGAAAGCCCATGCCTTTCTCGAACATCTGAGGAATCGTCCCGGTTATGTCCTCGCTGTCCCTGTAGTCAACACCTTCAATCTCATTCCCAAAAAAACTTACCGCCTTTATGCAGAACGCCGGCCTGTAACGCTGGGGATTCTTTGAGAAGAACAGAAGGCCTCCCAAAGTAAGCCTGGATTCTTTCAGTATATTCAAGTTCTTGCACACGCGCTCCAGCGGCAAGTCCGTGTCGGAGTCATCTATCTTTGCCAGATATTCTTTTACTTTCGATTCATCGATATCAGAGATTCCCGTATCTGGAACAATCATCTCGTCGGCAAAAAGCAGACCGTTTTGCTGGAACAGCCGTATCTGCTCGCTGTTGTCAGTAAGCTTGCGTTTGTCGCATCCCTGTTTTATCCAGATGGTACCGTTTCTGTCTGTGTATGGTTTCGCAATCCCTTCCTCAACATATATGACGAGGACATTCGTATCTCCGCAGGAAACGGCTTCCGTAGTTATGAAAATCTGAGGTTTGACGAGCTCATTTGCAATGGAAGAGACAGCGCTGCCCGTTGACTGAAGCCCGGCATAATCAAGGCCCACTATATCGCCCGTCTTGTCCTGCACACCGACGATGACCATTCCACCCTTTGAGTTCGCCATAGCGATGAACTCAGCAGCGATGCTGTCATTGTTCTCTATGCGAAGCTTGAATTGAACACGACTGGTCTCCCCTTGGGATACAATCTTCCTTAACTCGTCTTCCCGCATACCTGCAATATAACGGAAAAGGAAGGTCTTTTCAAGAAGCGTCGGACACTCGTCGCCATATACAGTCCACTCAGAATTGGCAAATCAAACCACAGCCGGAACCATATCCGTGCAGACCTGTCAATCATAATACGCAGGAGGGAGCGGAACTGCCTCCGCCTTGCAGCGGGGGCAGGCTGCCTTCCGGGAGAGCATGCCGTTCTGTTCCTTCACGATTCGCACGTCGGAGGCCTCGCTTTCCCGGAACACAAGCTCGCAGGCAGGGCAGCGGAAGCTCCACACGAGCCCCCGCTGGCGGCCAAGGCGGGCAGTGGCATCTACTATTTTTTTACGCACGAAAGTATTTTGTACGTGCCCATACTCGTCGGCAGATGCGTCGCCATGAATTTGTTTTTTGCCTCGGAAGCACTGTCCGCCTCTATGCTGGTGCCTGCAGTAGAAACAACCTTCCCGTTCTGAACCTTTTGAAATGTAAGCTGGAACCGTGCCATAGTTCACCATCCTATACAAATATACATCGTTTACGCAAACAGCGGTTTTACGACAGGCTCTCCCACTTTATCGTGTATTCAACTCCTGAAAGTTTGCCCATCTGTTCAATATAGCTTTTCAGAATTTCTTTTACACGTTCTTCCGCATTGCGCATCAACGTAGAATTTTCGAGGAGCTCCGTCACCATATTTTTGTTTGCATCATTCTTTGCCTGAAGACGCTCATTGCCCGTTATTTTCGTCTTGCCCCCTTCCGAAGAGAAGGTGGTGATAGTATCTTCGAGGATGTTCGGTTTGCTCAAATTCTTAGGTTTGGGCAGTTTTATCGTCACCGTGGTCCCCTCAACATCGATGACGATCTGGGACGCATCTACTCCGACTTTTATCTTTGCAGTATACTCCGTCCAAAAAGACCTTTCCTTGGTACCACCAAGCCCAAAAGCGATTTTATCCACCCTTGTTGACTCAGCCCTATTATGATAATAGCATTCCATCACCGCCAAGTTGCAGATGCTTCGTATTTCTTCTGCATTGATGGCGGCGGGAGCCTCTTTCTTACAGGAACCGAGAAAAATAGAAAGAGCCAAACAGGCAACAGCAACTATGCGACACTGTACACTTTTCATACTTAATCCTCCACAATCTCAAACTGATATCCAGAAAGCTTCTCAAACGGCTTTATAAGCGCTTGCACCGCCCCCCGTGCGTTCTCCCGTGCTACGTTCAGGAATTCCTTGTCGTCTTGTATTTTTCTGTTCAAGTCCTCTCGGCACAGAATACTGGCCTCCGTCATCCAATTGTTGCTCTTTGTGGCTGAAGAAAATATCGTCCTGTCTATAACGTGGGTAACATCCGCATTTAATTCAACAATACTGACAGGTGGAATATGCACGACAATCTTCTGCTTATCCTCATCGACATCAAAGGTTATCTCCTTATTGATTCCCGCAATAACAGTTCCGTCATATGCTGCTGCATACAACTCTTTATTATGGATTGCGGATTCAACATCCTCCCTTTTGACTGCAACGAACCCGGCAAGATCCATAAAATCGGATTGTGTTTCACACCAGGTAGTAATACCATCAAATGCCGAGTTCAACCTTCTCAAGGAATCATCAGAGTCTAGACCGAAGTCCTGGACAAACGCCTGCCTACTGTCATATCCAAGTATCTGTAGATTATAGATATCATCTTCTTTGGAATCATTCAAAAAAGCATTTAAACTTTCACAGTCGGAACTCAAGGCAACAAAAGCATTTGCCCAAGATTTTAAATCTTCAAACTGAAGAGAACCACCGGTAAAGCCAGATATCCACCGTGTGTTTTTCATAAACTTGCCGGCCGTCTTCTCCAAAGAACCTCCGATAAGTTGATTTTTCAGATATGAATAAAAAGGGGAAACCTCATTCAGTTGGTCATATACATCCACATCATAGAACGGGTGTTCGTAGGCAACGACATACGATTTGTAGATGTATTCAACCGTATGAAGCTCATTGATATTTAAAACCCGTTCCAAAGATGAACTTACCTCTACCGAAAGCTTTGGTTTGCCATGGAAGAGTTTTCCCAGCTTCCCAAAAACACCGATGAGAACAACAACGATTACTGCAATGATTCCCAGACATGCTACTTTATACACAGTGGAAAGATTGCCAAGCATCCCAACAAATGACGGCAACTTGGCAACTCTGCCAGAAGCTTTTCGTTTTGAAGGCCCTGCATTCGTATCCTCGGAAAAACCACCATCAGCAAATGAAGTTGCCGCTTCCTGCTCAGAACCAGCAGCATCTGATAGCTTTTCCCCACACATTGGACAGACTGAAACATCATCAGCCACTTCTTGTCCGCACTTACTGCACAACATTTTCTTCTCCTTTGTCATCATTTTGAATGGTAGTATAATATCATTTCACCATTATTACAAGGGGAAAAAACTCATTTTATAATGAGCTATTAAAAGAGGGTTTGCTAACATACTGCAAGAAACCGCAATGGATGCAAGAGTATAACAAGGCATGCCAGTAGACAGAGGGCAAGATGTGCCTATAGGCTGTCCGCAAGACACGGCAAGCAGGGGCGTAGCCGTGTGCCAAGGACTGGCAAAATGCCCCGGAATCTGGAAAAATGTGACGGGGCTGCATTGGGGGATTCTCACTTGCCAATCCCCGCATCTGGCGGTATATTGTAGGCATGGGCCAGAAGGATTCGGTCGAGAAAACCTTGGAATCGTACAACGACGTGTTCGCGGACATCGTGAACGGGCTGTTGTTCCACGGGAAGGAGGTCGTCAGGGAGCAGGACCTGACGGACGCGCAGTCTTTCTGGAGTGATACAATAAAAGTGCAGTGCCCAAATTGCCGAAAAACCAAGGGGAATGGCAATGAAAAGCTACGATCAAAGTTTCAAGGACGAGGCATTGAAGCTCTCGGACGACATCGGCGTCAAGAAAGCGTGCGAACAGCTTAACTTGAACTATGGAACGCTGGCAGGCTGGAGAAAACTGAGGGCAAAGCAGGTCAAGAAAGAAAAGAGGACTGACAGCGAAATCCAGATTGAGAATGACAGGCTCAGAAAAGAAATCACGGAGCTGAAAAACGCGAATGAAATCCTGAAGGATGCCCTCGGTTTTTTCGCTCAAGACCGGAAGAACTAGAAAAGGATGCGGTGTTCGCCTACATCCAGCTCCGTGCCGGCGAGAAGAAGTTTTCAGTGCGGAGCATGTGCGCATCCCTTCCGGTCAGTGAAAGCGGCTTTTATAAATGGAAGCGGAACCGGTCAAGGCCGAAGGCCTGGCAGGGGCTTCTCGCCGAGATACATAAGATCCTTGACGAGGATAAGGAGAACAAGAATTATGGTGTCGAGCGGATGATGATTGCGCTGGAGCAGCGCGGCATCAGGCGCTCGTTCTCAACAGTGAAGCGGGCGATGGCGCGGGGGAACCTTCTGCATGGGGACAGGAGGAGTCCTGACGGGCTTACAAAGGCAGATAAAGAAGCCCTGAAGCCCCAGAACATAATCAGGCAGGACTTCACGGCGGAAGCCCCGCTCAGGAAACTGCTGACTGACATAACGCAGATACCGTGCAAGGACGGCAGGCTTTATGTTTCCCCCCTTCTGGACTGCTACAACGGGGAAATCATCTCCCTGGTGATGGACACGAACATGAGGAAGGAGCTTTGCATAAGAACCATAACGGAGGCCTACAAGAAGTTTGACATACAAAGCGGTGCGATAATCCACAGCGATTCGGGCAGCCAGTACACGAGCGGCGAATACAGGAAGACGCTCGGACAGCTGCACGCCGTCCAGAGCATGAGCGGGGTCGGGAAGTGCTGGGACAACTCCCGGATGGAGAGCTGGTTCGCGACTCTGAAAAAGGAGAAAATCTATCAGCTTGACACGACGAAGCTGACGGTGGAGGAGGTCAAGACTATCGTCTGGAGATACACGTTCGCATATTACAACACGAAGCGCGTGACGACAGTAAATCCAGGCGGACTGCCTCCTGCTGTATACAGGGAAAAGACAGCATCTGTAAATGCTGCTGCCTAAATAAATTTAGGGTGTTTAGGCACTGAACTAATATTGACTATTCC
>JAILON010000058.1 GCA_024690865.1 Treponema sp.
GGTCGCCTACATAGAGCCTTCCGAGAACACGGGAACCAAGACCATCCAGAGCCTTGGATTCGTGAGCGCGTCTGGAACGGCCAACTTCAACGAGGCGGCGAGCGAGGTTTCAACCCTGCTCTACTACCTGGACCACAAGTATGAGGTGCGTGAGTCCGATGATCCCCGCTTCATCCCCGGTCGCCAGGCCCAGCTGATGGTCAACGGAAAGGTCGCCGGAATCTTTGGTGAACTGCATCCCCAGGTGCTCGAGAACTGGCAGATTTCCGTTCCCTGCACGGCGGGCGAGTTTGACCTTGAGTTCCTGATGGCGACGGAACCCCGGCCCGACCATGCGAAGGGGACTGCCCCCGCGAAGAACGAGGAGAAAAAGGCTCCTGCAAAGAAAGAGGAAGCGAAATCCAAGGAGCCAAAGCTTGCTGAGAACCAGGTCGAGTTCTACGACAAGTACATTGACCTCCGGGTTGCGAAAATCGTGAAGGTTGACCGCAATTCCCAGGGCGAGAAGCTGTATATAGAGCACTTAGACGATGGAAGCGGCACGGAACGGATTATCCAGTCCGGCCTCGTTCCCTACCTGAAGGAGGAGGAGCTGCTCGGCCAGCACATCATCCTCGTTTCAAACCTGGCACCTCGCAAGATGCGCGGCGTGGAAAGCCACGGCATGCTGCTCGCCGCCGACTACACAGAGGACGGCAAGGAGAAGGTCGAGCTGATTACCGCTCCCTGGGCTGCTCCGGGAACACCGGTCATCCCTGCCGGAAGCGATGAGGCTTCTGCCGCTTCCAAGCCTGCGAAGATTGACATAGACAAACTGGAAAAGATCGTCCTGGCGGTGAAAGATTTCCACTTCAAGCTCGGCGATACGGACCTGACCGCCGCCGGTAAGTCGATTACGACGGGAAAGGCGAAGGATTCCGCCGTAGAGTAAAGCGCCATCGCTGGGGAGTGACAACTCCATCGCTGTGAAAAGGCGGCTGGCCGTTTGGTCTGCCGCCTTTTTTGTCCCCTCAGAAGGCCGGGGCAGACCGGGTGGGCATGAGCCGATTGCCTGGCTACAGCTGTTTTGCCGATTTATCCTTCTTCCCCGGCTGTCATGGACTTGAAGAAGAGCTTGCCGGTGCTCTCGTAAATGCTGTTGTTTAAGTCGAAGATGTTGTAATTCCCCGTGGCGAAGAACGACTGTATCTTCATGTCCGCCTTGTCCCTGGGCGAGAGGATGAATCCCGCGCTCTGCAGGAGGTCCTCGCTTTCGGCCAGAGACAGCTTGAGCCCCATCGCAAGGGCGGTGACGTTCTCCTTCCTGGGGCGGTAGTTCGGGTCATTTCTGCTGCTGAGAATCTTGGAGAAACGCTGCTTTGACAGTCTTGCCGCCTTGTAGATCTCCGAGTTCTTCTTATCCGGGAAGCGCTCAAAGTACTTTTTCATGTAAAAGTCGAAGGTCTCGCCGAAAGACTTGTGGCCGGCGGGAACAGTGGGGCTTGCTTCCGGGCTGCCTGTCGTGCCTAATCTGGCATTTGCCGTGCCTGTCCCGGTGTCTGCCATGCTGCCCGCCGGTGCGGCTTTTGCCTTTGCCCGGTCCGCAATAAGTTCCCCGATGTCACGCGTGTCAGACTCCCCGAAGTAGTCGCCGGCGTCCTTGCCCTCTGCGCTTTTCGCGCTCTTGTCCGCCCCCTTGCCGATCAGGAAGAACATCGTGCGGGCATCATGCTTTACCGCCGCGTACATCAGGGCGGTCATGCCCTCTTCGTCCGCCGCATTCACGTCCGCACCGTGGGCAACGAGCAGCCCGGCTACTTCTATGGAACTGCAGTAGCAGGCCAGCATCAGCGGAGTCATGCCGAACTCAGACGGCATGTTTACATCGCAGGGGTATTGCAGGCAGACCCGCGCGACATCGGCGCAGTCCTGAACACAGGCCCCCATAAGGGCAAAGTATGCCGCCGTCTCTGCCGGTTCTGACATCCGTATCAGTACATCCGTGCTGTCCGCAAATCCCCGGAAACCCGCTTCGGTAAGTGCCTTCCCCAGCTCTTCTTCGGGAAAAAGATTTCGCTCCATAAAGACCGCAAGTGTGTCCGCATGCCCCCCGCATACCGCCCACGAGAATGCACACATCCCCTTCCTGTCCTTGTGCTGGGCATCCGCCCCCGCATCCAGAAGCCTGGTGACGATTCCGGTCTTCCCGCATTCCGCTGCAAGGCTGAGCGCGGTCCGTCCTTCCTTGTCGGGTATGGCAAGGTCCGCACCCGCGCGTATCAGAAAATC
>JAILON010000085.1 GCA_024690865.1 Treponema sp.
GAGCTCCTCCTCGCGGACCCTGACGAGCCCCGCGATCCTCCGGCTGGTCTCCTCGATGTCTGACCTGAAGTTCTCGTCCCTCCGCAGGCGGGCAATTCCCTCCGCGTCGGCCTCCGCCACCGCGTGGACGATGCGGATCCTGCACCCGGGGCCTTGGTTTGCGCCGCCGCCGGGGCCACATGCGGTGCCCGCGCCATGGCCGCCTGCGGAACCCGTGTCGCATGCGCCGCCGCACCGGTTCGCCATGCCGTCCTGGTTTGCGCCGCCGTCCGCGCGTTCCAGGTGGAAGCGGAAGCTGAGGTTCCCGAGCCCCGTGTACCTCCTCCACTTCCCGGCGGAGAAGGAGTTGAAGTATGTGTCGAGGGAAACGGTTTCCCCCCGCCGCACGAGGACCGTTCCTCCGGCCGGGTCGATGGCGGAGGGGGGTATGCCCCTGAAGTACATCTCCGGCTCCCCGCACTCCTCCCCGGGGAAGAGGACCTTCTGGACCTCCATGCCGCTAGCCCTCCCATCCGGGGACGTATACCCCGTGCACGCCGGTCCTCCCCCTCAGCCCGTCGGATATGGCGTCCACCGTGACGCGGACCCTGGCCGGGTCCATGGAGGCGAGTGCGACCAGGAGCCTCCTCGCCATGCGGACGAGGAGGGAGGCCCTGTCGAAGTGCTCCCTGTACATGACCACGGCGTTGCGCGTGGCGTAGTAGTCCCGCCACGAGGCGCGCCCGCCGCCGCCGTAGTTGTCCCTGTGCCGTATGACGATCCCCGGGACGCAGTATATCTTCCCGACCTTCCCCATGCGCAGGGCGTGCTCGTAGTCGTCCTGGTAGATGAAGAAGTCCTTCCGCGGGAGGCCGGCCTTCAGGAGGGCCTCCTTCTTGAGGACGGTGCCGACGAACGAGTACATGTCTATCGTGAACGGCCTGCCCGACCTGAACTCCTTCTCCGGGACGGGCAGCTCCTGGCGGACGAAGAGCCTTTTCACGATGCGCGCGCGCTGGACGGGGGCCGGCCTCCCGCCGTCCACGCACATCCCGCAGAAGGCGGACACGCCCGCGGTTTCCCCGCCCATCCCGTCGATGAACTCCTGCGCCCTCTGGAGGCAGTCCGGCTCCGGGAAGCCGTCGTCGTCGGAGGCCCAGACCCACGGGGCGTCCTTTGCCAGCGCGGCCGCAAGCCCCGCGTGGAATCCGCCGCTCCCGCCGGTGTTCTCGGGCAGGCGGACGGCCTCCGCCGGGAACGGGCGCTCCCTCCCCAGCCATGCGGCGAGGTATTCCGCTGTTCCGTCGGTGCTGCAGTTGTCTACGACGATGATGTACGCTGGCAGCGCCGTCTGCCCCTCGTAGCAGGCCAGGCTCCTCTTCAGGTCGCCGAGCCTGTTGTACGTCACGAGGACGACGCCTATGTCTGTCTTTTTCAAAGTATGCCTCGGTGGTATGCGTGGGCCCGCCGGCTTTTGCGGGCATGGAATCGGGCGCGTGCGGCGCCGTGCGGAGCGGGCGGCCGTTCCCGGACGGGGAAACGGGCGGTGCCGGGTGCGGAAACTGTCGTTCCCAGATGAGGAATCGGTCGTTCCCGGTTATGGTAACGGGCGGTACGGGAGACGGAAACGGGCGTTTCCGGATGAGGAAACGGGGCTGGACGGCTGCAGGGCGGTCCCCGCGGGTTGGTTCAGGACACGGCCCCGCGCCTTGTGACGGAGCTGTCCTCTGCCCGCGCAGTGCGGGGCCCCTCCGCAGGTTGCCTATGATGGGGAAAAGCCTTCCGTTTGTCAGGTCAAAGTCTTAAAGAATTCTAAAAAAAGCTGGTTGTAGGTTATGTTTTCTTTGGTATCGTACCGTTCGGAAAATTTTATAAAACGGTTGTGCCCGTTCATATAAAAACTCATGAGCTTCTCTTTTGTTTTGTCGCATTCAAGGTAAATGATGCGGCCGCCTACTTGTGATTGGACATCGGCCACAATATCAAACGCAGCCTGCATTATCTCATCGCCCAGTTTTTCGTTGCTTGTTCCGACGGCAAAGTTTTCCCCGATCTGTGCAATAAGGAAAGCTGACAAAAGGAATGTATTTGAGCAAGGCTCCGGTATGCCGTTCTGGACAGCAGGGAACCGTCAACGGATATCGCCTTGTGCGTCAAGGCGAGCAGAGCCACGACTTTCGCATTGGAATCCAAAAGCAGATGTGTTACCGTAATTTTCCGTTTTGAAAACTCCAATGCGCTGTTTCGTGCAAAGCCTTCGATTTCCAGGTTGTTCGGGCAGGAGAACTCCGAGAGCAGTTGTTTTACCGTATTTTCATCAGAAGGCTCAATCAGGTCCAGAATGCTTGCGCAAGAAAAACGGCTCACTTAGAGGTCATCCTTCTTGCCAGCAAACTCCGGAGGAACTCCTTTGAAGGATGAACATCGACAACCGATGATTTTTTTTGCACGCGGTTTTCCTCTTCCGAATGTTCCAAAATGGCCACGAAGTCCTCCGCCTGTTTCTGGCTGGTTATTTTTACCGTGTTGAAGATACTTGATGTAGCCATATTCTGCCTCCTGCGATTAATATAATGCGGGAGGGGATTACCGTCAAGGTTCTGGCTGCGGGGCGAAAGGTTGGGACGGCCGTGCTGGGTTGTCCCCCGCGGGTTGGTTCAGAAGACTTTTCCGCGCCTTATGACGAAGCTGGTCCCTGCCCGCGCGCCCTTTTTGTTCCGGTCGGCATACCGGATCAGGTACTGGTTCGGATGCGCTGCAGGGCAGACAACCGCGTCCTCTCCGGTCCGCCTGAAATGCTTCTCAAGTGCCCGTTTCCCGGCTTCCGTCGTATAGGGCTTCGCGGACGCCCCGCCCGCGGTGGAGGCGGGGGATGCCCTCCAGTAGTACAGGCATTTCTTTACGTGCGCGACCTTCCTCGTCCGCTCCGTGACTTTCAGTATGATGTCGAAGTCCTGCGCCCCGTCGCATTCCGGGTCGAACCTGAGCCCTTCCAGCAGGGACCTCCTGAAGGACGTGAAATGGCATATGTAGTTGATCGACTCGAGCAGCTCCTGCGAGAAGTCCCTCTTGAAGTGTATGAAGGCTATGTCGTGCAGGTCGGGGCTGCGGAAGGCGGCCTCGTCGGTGTAGACCAGCTCCGCGCCGTCCTCGTGAATTGCCCTGGCAGTCTCGTACAGCGCGGAGGGGTGCAGCAGGTCGTCGTGGTCGAAGAGTGAGACGTAGTCCCCAGCCGCAAGCTCAAGGCATGCGTTCGTGTTCCCGGAGATCCCCAGGTTCCGTTCAAGCTTGACGTATTTTACGCGCCGGTCCGTGGCGGCAAGCTTCTCGCAGATTTCCCGTGTATACGAATGCGCGCCGTCGCTTCCGTCCGCAATGCACAGCTCCCAGTTCCGGTACGTCTGCAACAGGACCGAGGCCAGCATCTCCCTCAGGAATGCCTCGGGCGTGTTGTACAGGGGAACGAGTATGGAGAAGCGGATGCCTTCCTCCGGTCCGCCGTTCCTTTGGGCCTCATATTCCTCTTCTGCCATTCCAAATGCCACGGGAGAAATGGAAAATCCGCTTCGCCCCGCCCATGCGGCCCTCATTTCTTTTGTCACGTTGACGCTTGCCGTCCTTGCGAAATCCTCCCTGACGCCCTGTAGCGCGCCGGGAACGCCCGACTCGCGGAGGAGCCGGAAGAAGGTCTTTGTCTTTCGTATGAGATTGTAGCCCATGTTATGAATTGCAGCCGTTTTGGTACAGGTCCCTGAAAATGCCTTTCGGTCCGGCCGGGTTTACGCTGATGATTTCCGTTCCGGAAAATCCGTATAGTCCGGGAAATACGCTTCCGCCCTATATCTCCGCCTTGTAGATGACCCCTTTGTTATGAAGTGTTTACCCGAGACGTCGCAGCCGACGATGTGTATCTAGGATCTGCTGCCTGCTTTCTATCGCGGTGGACTGAATTACATTCAGAAGAATGCTTAAAGATCATATTTATCCTTTAGTTCATTGGCAATTTCTGAAGGAATGTCGTCAAACTCTGATGTTTTATTTGCATATTTGGAATTAATCCTAGGAATTCCTTGCCCAGAATATTCCTCACATATTTTTTTCAATGTCTCAGCAATAGTCGTTGCGGAGCAGTTTTTTAGGCTGACAATATTCTCATTGAAATCTGCCAGATCTTTGTTTGCATAGCAGTTTGTAATTGTCTTTATGCCAAAAGTAGACATTTCCAAAGGGGGATAGGAAGGATGCGGCGAGACCATCAGCGATATGCCTGCATAGGTCTCGAGCATTCTCTGTGCATATTCCTCCAGGGAAAGTTTTCCAAGTGAGCATAATTTCTGTCCGTTGTGCAATAAAATATCCCCAAAATTTTCTCCAGCCGACAGAATTTCCCAATCCCTGCAGTCTTCATAAATATCAACCCACTCGTTTAAGGCCATCAAAATGAGTTCGAATGCGTTCCTAGGCACACCGGGCCTGCCGTATACAAGTATTTGTTTCTTCCTGTTTTGAATGGATTTGACAAGTCCTGCAAACTGTTCCTTCAATGAATTGTTCAGTTTGGGATCGAATACCCAGCTCCGTTCAAAACTGTATCCGTTTTCATCAAAGAAAGTTTTCAAAACTGAGGAGTTGAAGACTGCAAACACGGGAACCAACATTTTGTAGGTGCTGTCAGCTAACAGATATCTTGAGGACCATGCATAGAACCCTGGCTCATAATCTTGGATCAAATAAATAAGCGGTAAAATTTTATTGTCGAATGCCTCTGCCTGCCATCTCAATATGGATTCCGCATTGTAAGCAGTCCACCATGCAGTCGCGATAAAGACGTCATTGGCACGCACAGGCATTGTCTTTTCAAATCTATTTTTGAAATCAAGAACTTGATATGGTGCTTTCGAATCATCTAACGCATCGACAAACTCATATCCGGCAATCGGAATAGAATTCTCTGCATCCACCTCAGACTCTGTAGTGATTATTCTTCCCTCAAAACGGGTTGTATCTATCAGGCTATAATAAAACCGCAGGGCCGTCGAAATTCCACCAAAGAAATCAGATTTGTTTATGGAGGGAATAAGAAGGTTTATTCGTGTTTTTTTTGATTCTACAGTGCTTCTGCGTACTCCCATGGGAGTCAATTCAAGGATTTTATAGGCATTGCCATCTACCAACTCCCTAGCCTGCAATTCTCTTGAAACTACTTCAACAGTTTTCAGAAAGCCGTCGTTCTTCAAATGGGACTGAAGGACCTTAAAATAGTGCGGCATTGAAAGAAGGTCAATTCTTTTCATCTCTAATCTCTCCTGAGGTTTCGTTGTCAATTCAAGGTTTTTGTTAAAGAAAGGGTCGCTGTGATCTACATACGGAGCATAGCATTTTTCTGACATTCTGAAGTCAATCTCGGGAATATACGAGTTGCGACTTTTTGATTCCAAATGATACAGCCTTACGCACGCATCATAGCGGTTGTAAAGTCCCGCCTCGTGGGCACGGATGCACATCTCCACATCGCTTCCACAGATAATGAATCTTTCGTCAAAAAAGCCAATCCGTTGGATCGTATTCTTTGAGATTGCCATGCAGGCACCTGTTACCGCCAGTACATTCCGGCTTACCTGTGAAGAAACAAATGGAGACGCACAGTGAGCTGGTACCATTCCCTTGAATACATGGTCCGCATATCCCCCTATGCCGACTACAACTCCTGCATGCTGTATTGTATTGTCCCTGTATAAGAGTTGGGCTCCGACAGCTCCGACATCCCTTCGCATGGCATTCTCGGCCAATCTTTCAATCCAATCATCTGAGATGACCAGTGTGTCGTTGTTCAAAAAGACATATACTTCACCCTTCGCATGTTTGATGCCAAAGTTGTTCAATTTTGACCAGTTGAATTCCATGTCGGCCTTCAAAAGGTGTATGCGGCTATCCTTCGCTTTAACCCTCTCAAACCACAAGAACGTCTTTTTGTTGATTGAACGGTTGTCAAGTATGAGGATTTCATAATTCCTATAGGAAGTTTTCTGCAGTATGCTGTCGATGCAGTTGTTCGTCAGTTCCCATCTGTCCCTCATTGGAATGATTATTGAAACAAGAGGTTTGCTTTTAAGCGGGAATCTTGCATCGTAAGTAAACAGGTGCTCTCCATCGGATGCATAAGAGCCATCCCCGTATGTTCTTTTCAGATGCCCGTCTAGGGCTTTTTTCCCCGCGGCATGGGCGTACAGTTTGGAATCTGTATTCACCGATGTTGATGCCTGTGATTGACGCCATATATAAAGAATCTTTGGAATGTGATGAATTTTAGACGTTTTTTCAGACAGCCGGAGGACCAAGTCATAGTCCTGGGCCCCGTCAAAGTCTCCACGCAGGCCGTGAAGTTTGGAAACGAGCTCCTTTTTGGCAACTAAAAAATGGCATATATAGTTATGGCTGAAGAGCAGATCTGGGGACCAGTCCGGTTTGTAAAACGGATGTACGAATTCCCCAGATTCCGACAGGTGTATCTCGTCGGAATACAGGACTTCTGCTTCGTGGTCATTGATGGCCTTTGCGTTCTCGAACAATGCATCGGGGGTGAGAAGGTCGTCATGGTCAAGCAGGGCTATGTAATCACCGGTTGCCATGGCGATTGCTGCATTTGTATTGCCAGATATGCCGCTGTTTTTCTCCACCTTTTTGTAAAGGATTCTAGTGTCAAGCTTCGCAGCATTCCTGCACAGCGTGCCGACATATTCGTTTTGCGTATCGCTCGCATCCAGCAGGCAAAGCTCCCAGTTTTGGTACGACTGTCCCATAACTGAAAGGATCATTTCCTTTAGGAATTGTTCATCGGAGTTGTAGAGGGGAACTGCAATTGAAAACTTTATTTCATGGCTGAAAGCCGTGTTCCTCTGTTTTTCATATTCTGCAGCATAGTTTTCATAGTTGTCTTTTCCTGCAACCTGCCTTCCCCGCATTGGATTCGACGGTTTCGCAAGAGCCTTTCTAACAAAGCTGTCTGCAATGCGTATGGGCTTGGAAAGCCTCCAGCTCCAGGAGCTGTACACATCATTAAGTTCCTTTTGAAGGGATTTTATTTGCTGCTGCTTTTGAAAAAGTTCTGATTCCAGATTGTTAAGCTCAGATAGGTTCTGTTCCGCCACTTTTACGGCCTCTTTATCAAAGTTGTTTCATCAGTTCGGTTATTCAATTGCAAATGCTCTATCTCATTCTATCGATGTTAACAGGGTGACCTTGCCCATGTGCCAGCTTCCGTCCGCAGCCCTTCCATACATCACAAGCTCCGTGCCTCCATTTGAGAAGTATGGCGGAGGCAGGTTGGTTGAGAAGGAAAATGCGGTCCCACCGGTGGCTGCAACAGCATATGCGGCATTGTATGAACCGTCTGCAGGATTCATCATGAACAGGCCCGTAAGGGACGGCCCGTTCCTGCCTATCTGAGCCTGACCGACCAGGTTCGTTGTTCCCCATGGATTTAGGTTAAAATTCAGCTTTACATAATTTTCGCCGTCGATGATATTCCCGTTTATGGCTGAAATGGAGAGAACCATATCCTCAGGAACGTCTTTCCCTCCGATGTTTGCAGGAACTGTCAAGGTCCAGTAGTTCCATGGGCCGATGGCAATCCTTACAATATCCTTTCCTTTCCTGTCAAATACGAAGCAGTTGTCCTTGAAGGACTTTGCGAATTCCGCGCCGACAACGTTGAGTTTATAGTTGCTGGAGACATCCGCGACGGGAAGCGCCAGGAGCAGGAAAAAAGAGATCTTCCGTACGGTTTCATTCCCGTGCGCCACAAGCCTTATGGCCGACACCATAAGGATGAACAGGGCTATTTCGAAGGACGTGAAATAGTAGCGGACCGTCAGTCCGTGCTGGTAGAAGCCGTCAGCGGAAGAGACCATGCTCGACAACAGCAGCAGCCCCCAGCTGAAGAGGCCGCTGTAGGCGAGGAGCAGCGGGGGAGTCCGTCCGACGGCCCAGAACAGGATCCAGCATGCCAGGCCGAGCATAAACGCAACCCATGAGGCCCTGGGCTGTACATATGGCAGGAAGAAGAAATTCTTTGTATTGAGGACCAACCTGTGCCATAGGTCAAGATCGGAGCTGCACCGCCCGCCCCCCATTATCACGATGAGCTGCACCAGCACGGCCGAGGCAACAATGGCTGTCTTCGCAAGCTCAAGGAACAGGCCTCCCGTAGTCAAGGTTCTGTTCCTCAAAGAGCAAGCAAGGTAGCGTAAAAAGGACAGTCCCGCCACTATGATTGCGAAGGGGGCGGCCGGCCATGAAAGGGCGAATATCACCAGGAAAGCCGTCTGGCCCCATGAAATCTCATGTCTCTTTGGGGCGACGAGGAGGTCAACTCCAATAAGGAAGACAGTGAAGATGAAGTAAACGGGGAGGGAAGTCTCGCAGGTCACGACGTCGACGGTATTTGGAGGGAAGATGACCGTCAGCGCCACGCAAACGAGGAAGCGGTCCAGCCGCTTTTCAACCAGCCATGAAAACCTGTCGCTGACGAAATAGAAAATGCTGAAGGTGGCAAGAATTTTCGAAAGCGTCTGCTGTATGTACGGCAACGCGGCTATGCTGTTGAAAGGCTTCACGAGCATATAGCACAGGAAGGCCATGAGTTTCTGGCCCGTCCAAAGACATCCGTTTCCCGGAACCAGGACGCACTTCAGGCCGTCGAACACGGCCCCCTGTATGAGCACGGTGCCGTCCTCCGCCCACAGGTATGGCTCAAAAAAATCATCAGGGGCATGCATGGCGAGCAGGAAGAAGAGCACCAGGAACATCTGCGTGTCTTGAATTCGGTGCCTGAACCTGCCCATCAAGAGGAAGGCCCCAAGGGATGAGGCGGACGCAAGGAGCGACCAGGCCGCTGCCTTGTGGAGCAGGGACAACCACTTGTCGGGCCTGCGGAGCGGGCTTCCCCTGAGCATAGAGCCTACGGTAACAGCGACCCTGCCGACGAAGGGGAACAGCAGTGCAAATCCTACAAAGGCAAAAGCTATGGACATGGCAAGCAATGAGCGACGTAAGGCCTTCTCATGCCTGGTGGAAATCCCTTTCAAAAGGGCTTTTGTGGAGGTACTGTTCATGGCCTGCCGTTCCTCTGGATTTTTTTCAAGCGCCGTATTGTCGCAATGTAGCTCAGGATGAACCTTCCCAACTTGCGCTTGGAGACGCCCGCCTTGCGCTCCTCAAAATAGATGGGAACTTCTTTTATGTCGTAGCCTTTCCTGCTCATGGAAAGCTTTATGAGGATCTCCTCAACTATGTCGAAGTTGTCGCACTCCAGCTCAAGGGAGCGCACCTGCTCCGTCCGGTACATCCGGTAGCTGTCGGACACATCCTTCACCTTTATGCCGAACATGAGCCTGTATGTCACGTTCAGGACGTAACTCATCGCCTTAAGGATGAAAGGATTCTCGGTGTCCCCGCCCTTGGTGTAACGGGACCCGATGATAAGGTCATGCCCCTCCCGTATGGCATCATAGAATTCCTGTATGCACTTGGGGTCATGGCTCCCGTCGCCATCCATGACTACCATATAGGAGTATTGCGCCGTCCTGAAGCCCGTCCTTATTGCGTCCCCGTAGTTGTTTCCTCCGGCCCTCCTCACGTATGTCGCGCCGCATTCCCCGCACACGGACTCCGTGTCGTCCAGAGGCTCCATCGTGTCCACGCAGAGGATCTCATAAGGGACGCCGGTCGCGGCCAGCCGCTCGCCCAGCCGCGGAAGGATGTTCCTAAGGTTCTCCCCCTCCTGGTAGGAGGGTATCACGACGCTTATCCCTTCCGTCATATCGTCCTCACCCAGCCCAGCATCTTCCCTATGCCGTCCCTCGCAGTCACCTTGGGAACCCAGCCGATCCTGGAGCGTATCTTGGCGGTGTCGGCCACGAAGACCTTCTGGTCGCTGGACCGGACGGGCAGCTGGGTATATCGCATCTTTATCCCCAGCATCTCGTCCAGCATGGCGAACAGCTCAAGGAGCGAGAGGGACTGGGCCATCGTGCCGCCTATGTTGTAGGCCTCGCCGCACACCTTGTCCACGTTCTCAAGGGCCGTGTAGTACAGGCTTATCATGTCATCGGCATGCAGTATGTCGCGCACCTGCTTGCCGTTGCCGGAGATGGTGAACGGCTCCGCGCCCGGGTTCTGCTGAAGCTCAAGGGCCTTGGCGACGAACCAGCCGACCCAGCCCTGGTCGTATGTCGCGAACTGCCTGGCCCCGTACATGGACGAATGGCGGAAGACCGTGGTCTTTATGCCGAATATGCGGTGGTAGTCCAGCATGTACTGGTCGGCAGCCCCCTTGGAGCAGCCGTAGGGCGAGCGGAAGTCCAGGGGGACGGACTCGTCGAATCCGTCCGGGAACTGCCTGCACACGTAGCGGGTCGCCGTCTCCTCGTAGTCGTACTGCTCCAAGTCGCCGTAGACCTTGTTGGTGGACGAGAAGAACACGGCCGTGTCCGGGCTGTATTTCCGTATGGAATCCAGCAGGTTCACGGCACCCATCGCGTTTATCTCGAAGTCCTTGTAGGGGTTCTCTATCGATGTCGTCATGGCGACCTGGCCTGCCAGGTGGAACACGGCGTCGAATTTGCCGTTCTTTATGACGGTCTCAAGGTCGTTCTTGTTGTGGGTGTCTCCGTGAATGAACGTAAAGTTCCCCAGGCTCCTGAGCCACTCCAGGTTCTTCGAAGAGCCCAGCCGCGAGAGGTTGTCAAAAACAGTGATGTCATATCCGTTCTTTATCCCGTAGGATGCGAGGTTGCTGCCCAGAAATCCGCCGCCGCCGTTGATGAGTATCCTTTTCATTTATTCTCCTGTCCTGGTTATTTTGTTTATCATCATGCGCATGCCGTCCCGCCAGGGCAGCGGCTCCCTCCCGTAGCCCAGCATCCTGAGCGCGGTCAGGTCCGCGCATGTGCTGGGCTCGTCCTTCCTCATGGGCCTGGCCCCGTACAGGATGCTTGAGCGGGATCCCGTCTCCTGCTTCAGGAAATCGAGGATTTCCCGTATCGCGGGGGCCGATCCCGTTCCCACGGGGACAGAATAAAAGTCCTCCGTCAGGGTATCAGACACAGCAAGGAAGCTGAGCATGTCCACGACATCGTCCGTGAGGATATAATCCCTGTGCTGGGTCCCTTCCGTTGCCTCTAGCGGCTCGCCTCTTGCGAGCTTCAGAATCGAGCTTTTTATGAAACGGCTCTCCGGCTCGTCCGGTCCATAGAAACTCTCAAGGAGGACATTGACGAACTGGATTCTCCCGATGCCTGCAAAAAAAGCCCCCAGCTCACCGAACTGCTTCTTTGTGAGGGAATAGAGGTTCAGCTTGCCGGGAAGGCTCGTCCCCAGCGAGATGAACCTTATTCGCCGTGAGGCGTCCTGCCGGAGGAGCATTGCATATTTCAGGAGCTGTGCCGGGAAGATATAGTTCGAGTCGACCGTTTTGCTCAGGAACCTTGTGTCGGTCTCATAGCAGCATGTCGTCGAGAAAAAAACGTCGGGGTTGAACCTGCTCAGCGTGAAGAAGAGCTCGTCCGTCTCAAGCTCGCAGATCTCCAGCGTGCCGTATTTTTTTGCGAGCGCATCGAGCCTGCCGTTTTTTGTGCGGGTGAGCGCGAGGACATGGTGCCCCACCGAGCAGAGGTGCCCGGCAAGCCTGTGCCCCAGATAGCCCGATGCGCCCGATATTACGATGTTCATAGAAGTTCTCCTGTTTTCCTTGTTGTCCCGTACGCCCAGAATTTGTTCGGCAAGAAAACTGATGGCTATATTTTTATTGCGATAATATTGGGCAGACTTGGTTCTTAAATTTCCATGTTCGCCATTGGTAAAGAAGATGCACAAGGTTTAGTACAGGTCTGTACAGTGTTCTTTAAAAAGGAACACCCTGAACTTATATGGTTTTCAGCCTTATAAGTTCAGGGCATTTTACAGGAGAGAATTCTTCTGGTTTTCCGGTGAAAGCTTTTTATATCTGTGTCCGCAGTTCCGCCTCTGTCATGCCGAGCTTTGCGGCCGCATCTTTTATGGACAGCAAGCCGGACTTTATCAGGTCTGCTGCCAGCTGTAATTTCCCGCGGCGCTCCACATCGTGCTCGTGGAGGTTCCAAGCCATATATTCATTCAGGAATGTCTGCTCGAATTTCTTTGCCTGTACCATCTTTGCAATCCCCCTTGTGAAATCTGATTCCGCATTGTTGTTCTTAACAAAAGAAAGGAAATCCTTCAGTTCGGAGTTTTCTTCCTTTTCGTAAGCCGATGCATTGAAAATCACATGATGAGTCCTGTCATCCAGTTGAACTTCGGGATTTTCCCTGCAGGCCCGCTCAAATGAATACACTGGAAGTCCTTTATAAAAAGGATCGTCCACACAGATAAAGATGATATAACTTTCCTTCAGCTCGGAATAGTCAGACCCCTTGAGCAGACTATCGCAGTCCAACATGGACTAATAGTATCGAGTACGTTTCCCGATGTTCTCAATCTTGTACGACTGACACTCCACATCAAAAATGCGGTCGCTGTCCGCAACGTACACGTCAAGGCGAACACCTTTTCTCGTGTAGAACGGGCTTATCGACTTCTGAAGCTCCGGATACTCAATATGGTCGATCTTAATCTGCAGGAGCCGTTCCAGCACGCCCTTGCAGATCTCAGAGTCCCTCATGACGGCACCGAACATGAAGTCGTCTGAGAAGACAAGATCCTCAACAGGCTTGAACCCCCTTTTTTTACCCGCTTCCATAGCTAAAATATAACATGGGACAGATAAAAAATCCACAAAAACCTGTGCCAGCTCCTACAGATTCTTCTTTATGACATCCGCCATCTTGTCCAGCATGGCGTCCGTCATTCCGGGGTACACGCCCACCCAGAAGGTGTCCCTCATGATCCGGTCCGTGCAGTCCAGGCTGCCCGACACCCGGTAGGCGTCGCTACCCCGTATGCCGTCGAAGCAGGGGTGGCGGGTCAGGTTGCCCGCGAAGAGCATGCGCGTCTGTATCTTGTTCTCCTCCAGTGCCTTCACCAGCCGCAGCTTGCCGCCTTCCTTTCTGCACGTGATGAGGAAGCCGAACCAGCTGGGGTTGCTGTTGGGGGCGGCCTCCGGCAGGATGAGCGAGCCTTCCGTACCGGAAAGTGCGTCGCGCAGGTACTGCCAGTTGTGCCTGCGCTTCTCCACGAAGGAGGGGAACTTTTCCAGCTGGGCGCAGCCTATGGCCGCCTGCAGGTCGGTCGCCTTCAGGTTGTAGCCCAGGTGGCTGTAGACGTACTTGTGGTCGTAGCCTGCGGGCAGCTGCCCGTACTGGCCGTCGAAGCGGTGGCCGCAGGTGTTGTCGCGCCCGGACGGGCACGAGCAGTCCCGGCCCCAGTCCCTCATAGACAGGGCTATCTTGTGCAGGAGCGGGTCCGCCGTGTAGACGGCACCGCCTTCTCCCATCGTCATGTGGTGGGGCGGGTAGAAGCTTGAGGCCCCTATGTCGCCCCAGGTCCCCGTCAGCTTGGTCCTGCCGCCAATCGTGTACTCGGAGCCGAGCGCGTCGCAGTTGTCCTCCACCAGCCAGAGCCTGTGCGCGTCGCAGAATGCCTTGACGGCCGTGAGGTCGAAGGGGTTGCCCAGCGTGTGCGCTATCATCACGGCCTTGGTCTTGGGCGACAGGGCCGCTTCCAGCCGGGACACGTCTATGTTGTACTGTGGAATCGTCACGTCGACGAACACGGGGACGGCCCCGTAGTTCAGTATGGGGGTCACGGTCGTGGGGAAGCCGCATGCGACGGTTATGACCTCGTCGCCGCGCTTTATGGCCCGCTCTCCCAGGAGGGGGGATGTCAGCGTCATGAAGGCCAGCAGG
>JAILON010000102.1 GCA_024690865.1 Treponema sp.
CGTTCCCATTCCGAACACGGAAGTCAAGCTCCCCTGCGCCGATGATACTCCTCACGGGGGAAAGTAGGTGGCCGCCGGCTTTTTTTTGTTTAAACCGGACGGGACCGGCGCAGCCGGGCCGGACCTGGCGGCGCTTTTCTTCGGCCGGGTTGCGGCCCTCCGGATAACACAATTTTAGTTAACCTGTACCGGTGTCCAGTTGTTTTTCCTATAATGAATCAAGAACTTGTATTGAAAAATATTGCGAGTGAAAACCAGACCCTTTTGGCCAATCCAAATGAAATCCTTCACACCGCAATGGAGTTCCAGCAGCTTTTGATGTTCTATCAGAGCGGAATAAAGCAGATAACGACCAAGTTTGAAATCATCGAGGATGAGTTTGAAAGTACCCATTCCAGAAATCCCATTAGCACCATAACGAGCCGCATGAAGGATCCCATGAGCATCGCTGAAAAGCTGCAGCGGAAGGGACTCCGGGTGACGATGGACAACATGGTGAGCAAGCTCTATGACATAGCGGGCATCCGCGTGACCTGTCCCTTCATCAGCGACGTGTACCGCGTCATGCAGATGCTGCTCCAGCAGGACGACATAATCCTTGTGGAGATGAAGGACTACATAAAGCATCCCAAGGAGAACGGCTACCGGAGCCTGCACGTCATCGTCAAAGTTTCGGTCTACTTCAGCGACCAGAAGCGGGAAATTCCCGTGGAAATCCAGATCCGTACGATTGCGATGGACTTTTGGGCCAGCCTGGAGCACCAGCTCCACTACAAGAAGGATTTTGCGGTTCAACAGGACATAGACGAGGAGCTGAAGTCCATTGCCGACGTCATTGCCACCACTGACAAGCGGATGCAGAAGCTGGCGAGGAACATTCCCGGCTTCGTGGACTACTGCACCGATTCGCCTGGGGACCTAGTCGGGCCGTTTTTTCAATAGCTGGGCCGGCCGGAAGAGGATCTTGTCAAACAACGTGTCCTTCGTGAGCATTCCGATGAGCGTGGGTATTGCCAGGCTGAGGATGAAGATCACGAAGCGGTTGCCGGTGAGCCTGGTCAACGGTACGAGCAGAACGAACGGTATGAGGTAGATCTGCATCGTGTATGTTCCCAACAGGCAGAACACTTTTGCCAGGGGGAGTTTTTCAAGGATGCCGTCGAGGTTCCGTGCGGTGAAGAGCACGGTGCTTGAGCTTATGGTGGTTGCAAGCATGCTTATGGCGAGCCTGGCCCCTGGGACTATGCCGTCCTTTGCCGTGAACTGCCCCCCGATGGCGACGGCCGCCGTTCCGCAGAGGAGCAGGAAGAGGATGGCGTTTGCAAGCGCGCCCGCCTTTTTTGAAGGTGAAAGGCGTTCGATGTTGAATCCGATGTATACAATCAAGGTGAAGGTGAAGATTTTTGCGATGAACGATGAATAGAACGAGCTGGCCACCATGGCGGCGAGGAGGACGGCTGCAATCGCCAGGACGGCGGCCCTGTTCGATATGTCCTTGACCGTGATTATGGCGCAATGGGCAAAGAAGAGGACGGCGAGGAACCAGACCGCGTTGCTGGAGAATGAGTACAGGGGCTGTCCGGTGGCCAGGCAGACCGAGAGGTCTATGGCGTTCCAGATGACGAAGGGCAGGAGGAGGGAGAGGGCCTGCCGCAGGTACAGCCCCAACCTGGGGGAGTCCTTCCGCTTTTCAAGGGAGCCGTACAGGAGTACGCCGCTTGCTATGAAAAAGACGGGATTGTGGAACCATGACACGAACATTCCCGCCCTGCTGTCCACGTCCGTGAAGAAGGTGTGCTGCATGACCACCAGGATGGCCGCCATTCCGCGCATGAAGTCTATATAGTGCTTTCTTTCCATGAAGGGGTGTCTCCTGTTCTGTTTGTACCGGGACAATGTCCTGCTGCTGGCGACGTGCCGTGCCAGGATTCAGTCCGGGCAGAACCTGGCCCGGCTCGTGTCGGTTTCGAATACGTCCACGGCGTACAGCGTCGCGGCTCCGCTGCTGGTTTTGCTACCCGCGGATGCGCTGCCGGTTTCGCGGGAAGCTCCACCGTCGGGCCTGTCCGTGTTCCTGCGCAGGGAGGGAATCTGCCTGACGATTCCCTCGTATATGTACATGGCGATCCGCTCCGCGCTGGGGTTCTGCCGGAAAAAGTCGAAGTCGTTCAAGTTGCGGTGGTCCAGCTCCTCGCACACGGTGCGGAGTGCCTTCTTCAGTTCTGAAAAGTCCAGCAGCATCCCGCCTTCGTCCAGCGTGCTGCCCCTGGCATGGGCGAAGACCTTGTAGTTGTGACCGTGCAGCCGTTCGCATTTGCCGTGGTAGTCCTGCAGGAAATGTGCCGCGCTGAAGGCGGCCTCTACGCGTACTTCAAACATGGGGAAAGTATAGCGGCAAAACAAGAGCTGTTCAAGCGGAGCTTTTTTGTTTGTGGCCGGTTTGTCTGGTCTCGGTCTACCGCTGCCTGTGCCCCTACTTCATCGTTTTGATGAGTGCGTAAATGCGTTCGGCGGTCTTGGAAAGGTCGTACTTTTCCAGCAGGGGGGCGGGGGAGGAGACTTCCTCTTCCAGCAGCCTGTCCAGGTCTACGTCGGGGCGGTCCGGGTCTATGTAGTGGGCGGCCGTCCCGTAAATCTCCGGCAGGCTGGTCCTGTTCGAGACGACTATCTGCGTTCCGCAGGAAAGGGCTTCCAGCGGGGGCAGTCCAAATCCTTCGAAGTATGACGGCAGGACGAAGGCCCTGCAGCGGGAAAGCAGCGCCTTCACTTCCCCGTCGTTCAGGTATCCGGTCATGATGACGTTGGGAAGGCTCTTCATCTTTTCAAGTTCGGGCGCGACGACGCTGGGCAGGGGCTTTCCCGACACGGCGAACAGCTCGTCGGGATACAGGGCCGCGTGGTCTGCTATCCACTTGAGGTTCTTGCGGCGGGACAGGCTTCCCAGCGTGAAGTAGAAGGGGCTGTCCTTGAGCTGGGGCAGGCGGTCGAGCACGGAGTAGTCCGCCTGTATGTCCCTGTAGCCCGTGACTCCCGAGTAGACGACGTGGATTTTGTCCGAGGGGGTATGGTAGCGGTCCATTACGGTCCGCTTGGTGTATTCCGAGACCGTGAGTACAGCCTTGGCCCGTTTTGCGATTGCCCGGTACATCATCCTGCTGTACAGGCAGATGAGCTTGTCCCGCTTGGAGGTGAAGTCCTCCGGGTAGAGGGCGCAGTAGATGTCGTGGATGAATTCGATGCCGGGGGCGAAGAAAGGGCAGGTGTTGGAGAAGTTCAGGCTCATCCGCCGGTGGGTCAGCACGTAGAGCTGGAAGTCCAGCTGCGTCCAGCGGGGAAAGAAGTGCGCCTCGCTTTTCAGGCGGACGGTCTTTATGTTGCTGAGGGCGGGGACGTCCTTTGCGTTGGCGGGAACGACGAGCTCCATCGTTCCCGGCTGGACCAGCCTGTCGAGGTGCTGCACCACCTCTATGGCAAGCCGTTCAATCCCGGTGAGCGTGTGGCACCATGCCTCGCCGTTTATCGCGATGGTCCTCATGCCTGGCTTCCTGCCTCTGCCAGTGCGGAAAGGGCGGCGACCAGGCGGTCGTTGGACTCGCGGTCGCGGACGAAGATGGTCAGCTCGCCCCTGCCGTCAGTTCCCTGGACGCTGGCCATGATCTTGTACTCGTCCAGGAAACGGACGGCGAGCTTCTGCATGTCGGCCTCCCCGGGGTATGCGTCAAGACGCAGGATCAGGCGGTTGAACGAGGGGCGCTTCAGCGTGACCTGCTTCAAGGCGGAAAGCGCTTCCTTCAGCCTGACGCATTCCTCCTCGAATGCCTTTGTTGCGGCGATGAAGTCCTTCTTGTACTTGCCAACCATCTGCATGAAGTATTCGCCGAGCGATGAAACGCGGCCCTTCCCCTTGAAGGGGAGGAGTGCGGCCGGATCGTCGGAAAAGAGCAGCTTCATGCTCAACCCCGGCACGCCGAAGCGTTTCCCCAGGTCGATGATGTGCAGGCGGTCCAGGAGCTGTCCTCCCAGGCTGGAAAAGTCTTCGTAGCTCGCGTCGTGGAATTCGCCGGAGGCATCCGATGGGATGCTGCTGCATTCGGAAAGGACGCAGACTTGGCTTTCGTCAGTACCCAGCAGTTTTGCGGCGAGTATGTCCAGTTCTTCGGATGTCGAGGGCCGGCGGGTTATGCAGTCTGCCAGTCCATAGCGAAGCTCGGAGACGAGCCTGTCCGGGGGAAAGAAGGGGTTCGAGTCCACCGTGAAGTCCGCCAGGCCGGGGAACCTCCATCTGCCGCCTGCTTCCCGCAGGATCATGCCGTAGCGGTCCGCGCTGGGGTTGAACCGTTTTTCTGCCACCGAGAGGTCCTCGATGTCGTCCACTTCGTACCAGCGGTCGCCCGGGATGACGAGCGATCCGAGCGCGTCGGGAAGGTTTCCTGCAACTATCTTGAGTACGGTTTCGTAGTATTCGTTCCTGCCGTAGGTTGACATGTAGTAGGAGAGGAAGGGGAGGTATATGCTGTTTATGAAGTCCTTGGAAAATTTCCAGATGTTCACGGTCTTGTAATAGCTTGCGGCGTCTTCGTAGCGGAAGTCCTTCTTGCCTACCATCCCGTTGATGTGCCCTTCCCCGTCGAGCAGGCAGCAGGTTCCGTCCATCCAGCTTTCAAACGGCGAGAGGATGGCGGCGTTTGCCGCAGGCAGCGCGAGCAGTTCCTTCAGAATTTCCCCGTCGTAGATGAGGTCGCTTTCCAGGAGCAGGGTGTCGTCCTGGGAAAAGATGTCCTTCATGAGGTAGAGCGAGTAGATGTTGTTCGTCTCGTCGTATATGGGGTTTTCGATATAGCCGAACGACAGGGAGGTGTCGTCCCTGTATGTCTTTTCTATGAAGTCCTGGATTACCTCCGCCTTGTATCCCAGTCCTATCGTGATCTTGGTGACTCCTGCGTCCCTGAGCGCGTCCACCGTATGCTCCAGCATGGGCTTGCCGTTTATCTTTATCATGCATTTGGGAATAATCTGCGTATACTGGGGGATCCGTGTCCCCATCCCCGCCGCCAGAATGATTGCCTGCATTACGCGCCTCCCTTTTGTTCTTTTGAAATCATGAATTCCGCGGTCCGCTCTCCTGCCTCGCCCTGGTGCATCCAGGCCTGGGACTTTGCCCATGCCCTGTTGCGCGCCAGTTCTTCGGAATCGCTTGCGTTCCGCAAGAGTTCTCCGATGCGGGGAAAGTCTTCCTTCCGCAGCTCTATGCCGCATTTTTCGAGTGTCGTGAACTGCCAGAGCCGTTTGTCCAGGTCCCCCGCATCGCACATCCTCGTGTCCATGTCCGCGTTGACGTAGACCACCGGCCTGTCGCACAGGAACAGGTAGTCGAATATTATTGAGGAGAAGTCCGAAATCATTATGTCCGAGCGGACCAGGCATGCCAAGTTGTCCCTGTCGTAGTTCCACTCAACGTTTGCCTCCCCTCGGTACTTTTCCTCCAGCCGCTCCAGCAGGGCTGGTTCGGACTTCCTGGACTGGGGGTGGGGGCGGATGATGATGTGCATGCCGCTTGCGACGAGGGGGTCCAGCAGCTGCTCCCCGTAGCGGGAGAGAATTCCGTTTGGTCCCCATGACGGAGACAGCAGCACGGTGTATGTGTGTTCCGAGGGGCCGCGTCCTTCCCTGCCGTCATTCGCTTCCCTGCCGGCGTCCATCTCGCGCATCCGTTCGGCGAGTGCGTCCAGGTAGGTGCAGCCGACCGTGACCAGCTCCTTCCGTGCGATGCCGCGCTCCTTTTCCAACGTCCTGAGGTCCTCCATCTGGTAGTCGCCCGTGAGCAGGACGGAGTCGAAGTAGTCCAGGCCGAACATGCGGTAGAGCGTCGCGTCCCCCGTGCCATGCCGGATGTGCGCGTAGTGGCCTACGTTCTTGCTGCGCTTCCACTGGTAGACGTCAAGGCCGGGCGTCGTCGCCAGCAGTACGTCCGCCGTCAGGAGGTTGAGCCGTGCGAAGGCCGCGTTTCCGCTGCCGATGTATTCCGGGCGGACGAAGCGGAAGGGGTTGTCCTTCAGGAGGGGATCGTCGCTGTCGCCGGTCAGGTAGTCCACCGTGACCTGCCGCCGCTCAAAGGCTTTCAGCACCGGCAGGAAGATGTTGTAATACTGCCGGCCCTCGTTGTATATGACGAATTTCTTTCTGTCGCCCCGTGCCTTTTCCCTCGCCTTCCTGCTGGAAAAGAGGAGCTGGAGCCGGATGAATGCCGCGCGGAGCAGGAAAAAGATTGTCGCCACCACTCCGATGAATACGGAAAAGAGCATGCTGCCCGTGCCGGGGTCGATGTAGAGGATGGGTGGGGTCATTTCAGTTCCTCCTGTATTTCCTGCGTCCAGCTGGAGGATTTGAAGATGTTGCCCTTCACCCGCCACCAGCTGTCGGGAGCGGCGGTGAAGACGTAGCGGCTGTTGTTCTGCTGCGGCATGAAGATGTGGTCCGTGCATACCAGCGCTCCCCGCTCCTTGTCGGAGGAATCCACTGCATTGCCCGTGAACGGGTTCGTCGGGTTTGCAACGATACCCTCCAGGGCCAGCGTGGGAACGTCGGCATTGGTCATGAAGTCGTTGTTTACCTCCAGCGTTCCTTCCGCTCCAAAATCCTTCATCATGAGGAGGGGATGGAAGTGGCCGGGTTGGATCGTCATGAATTTGCTGTCCCACTCGTATCCGTCTTCATATCCTGCCGAACTGTGGTCGGCCACGATGATGATGCGGGTGTTGTCGTAAACGCCGTTCTCCTTCAGGTAGTCGAAGTATTCCCCCAGCCGGTGCAGGGCCGCGGCGTTGGAATGGTATTCGTAGTCCTCTGCAAAGGGGGATGGCGTCTGCCGGGTCAGCTCCTTGACGGGGGTGTAGTCGGGGTATTGGAGGAAGGCCCCGTCGTGGGTGGTGTTGTTCACGAAGTAGGTGAAGCTGTTTTCGCTTGCGGAATCAAACGCCGTCAGCCGCTTCAGGTAGTCCAGCACGGAATATCCTTCAAGGAAGGCGTTTATGTCTTCATCGGTGGAATTGGGATCCCAGTATCCCCCGGCGTTGTATACGGCGGGACGGAGGAAGAGGGGCGAAATGCGGAAGAGGGAATACCAGAGGAGGCTGCGCTTGAGCGTCTTGCTGGTCGTGTCTATCCCGGCGATGTTCTTGTTTTCCTTGTACCATTGGTCCAGGTATACGCCGTCCGTGGAATGGCTTGCGATCTTGGGATAGTCCTTGAATATTCCCAGGTCGGCTATCCAGCTGTAGTTTGCCCAGGAAGGGTCCGTTATTGTCGACGACCATCCGTCTGCCTGCTCCGTAAAGATCCGGGGCAGGAGGAGTATGGCCTCGTTCTGCTTTTCAACAAGGCCCACGTCGCTCCGTTTGTTCTTGGCTTCGGGGGTATATTCGTAGCCACCGTAGCAGGGCGATGCCCCCAGCAGGGTCCAGCCGTTGAACGACACCGTGTTGCGGTAGAGCGTGAAGCCCGAAAACTGTCCGTAGAGCGTGGGGTATTCGTCAAAGATGGGCTGCAGGAAGCGGTTCTGGGCCTTGTCCAGGTAAATCACCAGTACGTTCCGTCCCGTCTTGGACAGGTGGAAAATCGGGGCGATTTCCTTTATGTCCGCATTGTTGTTCTTGGAAACTTCGACGTACTGGGCGTAGCCCTTGCGTATCGTGCGGACGTTGACGACGGAAACGCAGAGGATGGCTCCCGCCATGAAGAGCGCGGCGTAGGAAGCGGCCGTGAGCCAGCCCTTCCGGATTGCGGCAAGGACCGCCGCCGCCAGCAGTGCCAGAACGGCCATGTTCAGCAGGATCATGGGCAGGCTGGAGTCCACGTTTGCGACGGTTTTGAATGTCAGCAGCTTGGTCATGATGCCGTAGTTCCCATGAAAGAGGAACGCGTTTGCCAGCGCCGTCGCGAATCCAACCGAGAAGGCGAGGGTGAGCAGGCTCTGTATCTTGTCCTTGTACAGGAAGAAAATGAGGAAGGGCCAGACGACGAAGAGGCCGAACGACTGCAGCAGGGTGTTCCGTATGAAGAAGAAGGGGCTTGAGTAGTTGTCAATGCCGCTGAATTCCATTGGTGAGGAGGAGACCAGCAGGGTGGGGATGAGGAAGCCCGTGATGAGCCACAGTCCCGACGATGCGAGTGCGAACAGGGCCAGGCGCTTTTTGAATGATGAGGCGAGGGACGGGCAGACTTCCTTCAGGAGCCATTCGGACAGGCGGATGAAGAGGGGGGCCGCGTAGACCAGTGCGGCGATGCAGCTGGTGAGGATTGCGCGCTTGACCGAAACCGTCCTGCTGACGAACAGGTAGGGAATGAATGCGGTTACTGCGAGGCACGCTATGGCGTAGAGCGTCTTGACGGGATGCTTGAGCTTGTAGAAGATGTTCTTCACGAGCGAGAAGATGTTGTTGCAGGTCCAGTAGAGGACCAGGCCGCAGGGGCTGTCGTAGAGGATTGCGACGAAGACCAGTGCGAGTCCGTAGACCTGGAGCTTTTCGCGGAGCTTCAGGCCCCTGGTGTAGATTGTGCCCGAGATGATGTTTATCGCCGTCATTATCAGCGGAAACAGGTTCACGGTGAAGGGGCCCAGCTGCAGCAGGCCGTCGGGCGCACCCATGTTGCGGATGAAGTTTCCCCGGTCGTGCAGGATGTACATGGGCATGCCGTTCAGCAGCTCCATGGACGACAGGCAGCTGTAGGCCGCCGTGAAGAAGGGAATTTGAATCAGCAGTCCGAAGGAGGATCGCAGGGCCATGATTGGATGGTAGTGGCTCTGCCGGTAGTAGGTGGTCAGGATCATGTACTGCTCGTTGCCCGAGAACATTTCCTTTATCCGCCGCACCTTTGGTTCAAGCTTTTTTTGCGTGGCCCGCTCGACCTCCTGCCAGTGCTCGGCGACTATGTAGAGAGGGAGCGTCAGGAGGCTGACGGCGAGGCTGACTCCGATTATGGAAAGCGTAAGGTTGTCGAAAACCCTGTAGCAGAAGCTGAACACAAATTCGATTACCTGCACCAGGGGATAGATAAGCACGGTGTACAATAAATTTCCCATAGTAAAGTCCGGCCTGTTCCCGGTTTGGTATGGAAAAGAAAAGGCCGTCGGAAAAATATAGCATAAAAAGGCTTTTTAGTATACACTCATAAAATGATTATCACCCAGACGCCATTCCGCATGTCCTTTTTTGGCGGGGGAACGGACTTTCCTTCTTTCTATCGTGAGCACGGAGGGGCCGTCCTTTCGACGAGCTTCGACAAGTACTGCTACGTTACCGTCCGCCACCTGCCCCCCTTCTTTGAATACAAGACCCACCTGACCTACTCCAAGGAGGAGAAGGTCAGCTCCGTGGCGGACATACGGCATCCTGCCATCAGGAACGCGATGGAATGGCTGGACATGCACGACATCCGCCTGACCTACGAAAGCGACCTGCCCGCCCGCAGCGGCCTGGGAACAAGCTCTTCCTTTGCCGTCGGTATGCTGGAGGCCTTCTACGCGCTCAAGGGCCAGTATGCGGACAAGCGGCGGCTCGCGGACGATGCAATCTACCTGGAGCGGACCCTCTGTGCCGAATCGGGAGGCATCCAGGACCAGATAGCGGCGGCATTCGGCGGGATGAACCGCATAAACTTCTCGCGCGACGGCTATTCCGTCAATCCCGTCATCATCTCTCCGGAGCGGAAGCGGCGGCTCAACAGGTCCCTCATGCTTTTCTTCACCGGCTTCTCCCGCTTTTCCTCCGACATCCAGAAGGGGACGGAGCTGTCCATGAAGGACAAGTCCGCCCAGCTGATGGAAATGTACCGGCTGGTGGACGAGGCGGAGCAGGTGCTTGTCAGCGATGAAAGAAGCTTGGACGAGTTCGGCCGCCTCCTGGACTACACCTGGAGGCTCAAGCGGGGCATTTCCGGCGGAATTTCCACGGACACGATAGACGGCCAGTACGGCAGGGCCCTTGAGGCGGGCGCGCTTGGCGGCAAGCTTTTGGGGGCGGGGGGCGGCGGCTTCCTGCTGTTCTACGTGCCCGAGGACAGGCAGGAAGCCGTCAGGGAGGCGATGAAAGACCTCCTGTACGTGCCTTTCAAGTTCGAGAACGATGGAACCAAAGTAATCCACTACAGCCCGGAAGAAGACGCATGAAGCTGGCAGAAATGGGGAGCCCCGTGGAAAAGCTTTCCGGGGTGGGGGCCAAGACGGCGGGCCTTTTTGCCCGGCAGGGCATCTTCACCGTAGCCGACCTGCTTTCCAGCTATCCCCGCGACTACGAGGACAGGACCCGGCGCATCCCCATCCGGGACTGGGACAAATATCCAAAAATCCATACGGTCTGCAAGGTGCTTGCCCATTCCTTTTTTGGATATGGAAAGATGAAGACCCTCAAGCTTTGCGTCGCGGACGGAACTGGGGAGCTGAACCTTGTCGCGTTCAACCGTCCCTTTCTGGAAAAATCCCTGCCGGAAGGCTGCATCATCTCGCTGGTGGCCCAGTGCCAGTACAAGTACGGGGAGCTCCAGGCGACGGCGTTTGAAGCCAGCCGCCTTGCATACGATGGCGAGCTTTCCGACTGGGCGGATGTCCCGATGGAAGACAGCGAGGTCATTCCGATTTACCCGCTGACCGAGGGGCTTTCCAACAAGCTCGTGCGCAAGGCGGTTGCGGTTGCCCTCAAGCAGTTTGGCAAGGCCATAGATGACGAGCTTCCCGCCTCTGTCATAGGGGAGCGCGGGCTGCTGCACCTTGCGGATGCAGTGGAGAAGGTCCACCGTCCCAAAAGCCTGGAAGAGGCGCAGGAGGCCAGGCGGACGATCATCTACGGGGAGCTGTATGCCTTCGAGTACAAGATGGCCCGCCGGGCCCTGGCCCATCGGGGATACCTGCCGGTACGCGGCAAACTGCCGTCGTTGGTGCAACTCTCTTCTGTCGGTCCATCCGGGGAGGGGGCTGCCGACGCAGTGTCTGCGGTCCTGCCCCCGGCGGGCCTTTCTCCGCAACTTGCGGAACTTCCGTCTGCCGAAGTTGGTCGGGCGGTGCAGACCGGCCTCGACCCCTCCGGCATGCCCAGCGCGGCATCTTCATTCACCACGATTGACAAAATCCGCGAGGAATTCGAGAAAAGCCTTTCCCCCCGGCAGAAGGACCTGCTTGCCCGCCTGCCCTTTGCCCTGACTGCCGACCAGATGGCCGTCATTGCCGAGATGGGCCGGGACATAGACCGGAGCGAGACCGAGCTGAACACGATGCTGAACGCACCGGACAAGCTTGCCCGCCCACCCTTTTCCATGCAGCGGCTCCTGCAGGGGGATGTTGGCAGCGGCAAGACCCTGGTTTCATTCTTCGTCTGCCTGCGGACCGTGGACTACGGCGGCCAGTGCGCCCTCATGGCTCCGACGGAACTGCTTGCCAGCCAGCATGCGGAGAACGCTGCCCGCCTCCTTGAGCCGCTTGGCATCCGCGTTGCCTTCCTGACCGGCAACGTCAAGAGCTCGGGCCGCAAGCTGCTGCTCAAAAGCCTCGCCGCCGGGGAAATAGATATCGTCATCGGGACGCACGCCCTCTTTGCCCGCGACGTCGTGTACAAGAAGCTCTGCCTCGCCGTCATAGACGAGCAGCACCGCTTCGGCGTGGCGCAGCGGGATTCCATCGTCGCCAAGGGACGGGTCAGCACGGGGGAGGGCGACAAGGCGATCTCCCATTCCCCCGACCTGCTGATGATGAGCGCGACGCCGATACCCCAGACCCTCGCCCTCACGGTATTCGGCGACCTGGACGTGAGCACCATAAAGTCCATGCCGTTGGGGCGAAAGCCTGTCAGGACCTACCTGACCGTCATGGGGCACGAGAGCAACGTCTACGAGGCCGTCCGCAGGGAGTTGGAGGCGGGCCGCCAGGCGTATTTCGTCTACCCCCGCATCGGTGAAGGAGGGGAGGATGGAGGAAACCGGGACGGCGGGAAGCCGTCTGTCCGAACTGCCGCATCCGCAGCACATGCTTCGTCTGCATCGGCGGGCCTGCGTGAGTCGGAGGGAGACGGTGGCCTCAAGAGCGCGGAGATGATGTTTGAGTTCTTGTCCACGCAGGTCTATCCCGGCTACCGCTGCGCCATGATTCACGGAAAGCTTGACGAGGAGGGGCAGCACCAGATATTGACGGACTTCCGCGACGGTACGGTGAAGGTTCTCGTCGCCACCACGGTGGTTGAGGTTGGCGTGGATGTTCCCAACGCGACCTGCATAGTCATAGAGCATGCCGACCGCTTTGGCCTGTCGGAACTGCACCAGCTGCGGGGCCGCGTGGGGCGGGGCCAGCTGCAGTCATACTGTTTCTTGATTTACGGCAGGGACATATCCGAGGACGGCAAGCAGCGGATGAAGGCCCTGCACGAAAGCACCGACGGCTTCAAGATTGCGGAGGCGGACCTCAAGCTGCGCGGCCCCGGCGAAATCCTCGGCACCGAACAGTCCGGCTACCTGTCGCTCGGCCTTGCCGACTTGGTGCGGGACAAGGAGCTCCTGGCCCTTGCCCGCTCTGATGCCTTTCGCGAGCTGGAGCGGGAGCTGCCGGGCACAGGGGCCGCCGCTTCGTCCTGACGGCCTATGCCTTTCCCTCAGGATTTTCCCCTGCCACAGGATTCGCCACAGGACTCGCATTCGCCGCAGAACTGGCCCCTGCCACAGGATTTTCCCCTGACGCAGGATCGGCATTCGCTATAGGACCGACCCCGGCCGCGTTATGGCGCTTGATGCACAGCTTGAACTCAAAGTCGAACTGCGACAGGAAGGTGATGCTGATGAAGAAGGAACTGAGGAAAAAGGGATACAGGTATGCCGTCCGGCCGTCCGGCATGAAGACCACGATCATCCCCAGTTCCATGAGCCAGATGGCCGCCGCGCACAGGAAGTAGCTGTCGAACCCCGCGTCCCGTGCAAGGAGGAGTCGGGCCTCGTACAGCGCGATGCAGAGCATGGCCATGATGAGCAGGATCCTCGTCAGCTGGGGGAGCTTGAGGTACATGAGGAATCCCGTGTATTTCTCCCACGCCGCGTCAATGGACCTGTTGAGCCGGTTGCGCATCCCGTTGTCCTTCCACCTTTTGACGGAGGGCGTCATGTATTCGTCCAGCCCCTTGTCCCAGCCTTCCACTTTCCATCCTGCCAGTTTGCAGTCCGGTCCTTCGTATGCGGGGAAGTAGAATTTGCGGGGCGTTCCCATTGCCTCCAGAAAGAAGGAAAGTTGGGCCTTTGCAAAGGATTTTGGATTGTGGAGCACGAGGGAGCTGTAGGCCGCCATGTATTGCTTCCGCTGCTCTTCGGTAAAGTCCGTCTGCACTATCCGTTTGGTCTTTTGATAGTTTATGCTGTAATAGGCGTTCCGTCCGTGCTGGCTTATGGCATTGAGGGGAAAGAGTTCGTCAATGGTCTTCAGGTCCTGTTCTGCTCCCTTGTAGGTCAGGTTGTTGTGGCAGCGGATGATGTACTGGAGGGGAAGCACGGTGTTGACGAGCATGTAGTCCGACTGGAGGTATTTTTTGTCTCCGGCTTTCTGCGGGAATGAAAGCAGCAGTACTGCAATCAGGAATGTTCCCGCACATTTGAGCTTCTGTGCCCGGCTTAAAGCCGAAAGGATGCAGAACATTCCAAATCCCAATATGCCAAGCACGATGCCCTCGCTCCTCCACAGGGCGGTGAATACCCCCGTCAGGATAAGGAGCGCGGTCCGTGCGGGAGAGACTTTTTTTGCCTGTATGCTCTCGTAGAGGAGGATGAAAAAAAGTGCCGCCAGCATGCTGTAGAGGCAGTTCCGGTAGGGGTTCGGGATTATCCGTGAGCTGACGCTGGGGAACAGGAATACGATGAACAGGAACTTTGCGAGCCTGCCGTTGTTCCGGCCGCTGGTCTGCAGGAAATCATAGAAATGGAAGAGGATGCCGAGGAAGAACATCCACTGCACGGCTCCGATTGAAAACGGGTGCGGGACGAAGGTCATGCAGGCCGTATAGAAGCAGCTCGTGAACAGGTGGTGCCAGTAGAAGGGCAGCTGCCTGAGGGCGTAGGAGTAGCCCAGGTAGTTGTCGATCTCATAGGAAAAGCTTTCCGGCAGGTGCAGGAATACGATGGTCAGCCCGACGAGGAATACGGGGACTGCATACTTTATCCATGCCTTCCTGGTGAAATTCCTGACGGTGAAGAACAGGATGTTCCAGATTGAAAAGATGATTGTTGCTGCGAAGACCTTCCCCAGCAGGATGCAGAACAGGTGCTCCGTGGACAGGCTTATGGTCGGATTCGTGACGATGGGGCCGTACAGCTCCATGTATTCAAAGTCCTTGAAGAACAGGCCCCGTGTGTAGAAAAAGGAGGCGATGAAATGGATCAGGGGAACTGCCTGTAGGGAGAGGCCCTGCCGTACCGGCTTCACTACGTTTTTCACGATGCCGTTCCCTCCAGTTCCTTCCATGTCGCGTCCGCCTTCGCAGCCTCGTATTCTTCGGGTGTGCCGAACGAGACGTGTACGTCCGTGTTGAAGGTCGTAATCTTTTTCCCGGAGCCGGCGAGCACGTTGTAGACTCCGCTCACGAAGAATTCCTTGTACTGGCAGTTCTTAAGGTAGACTTCTACGGCCTGGGAAAAAGTTTCCTTGTCCTTGAAGTAATAGGCTCCGCAGATTGCGCTGTCGCTCACGGCTTCCTTTTCCACCGTGCGCGTGACGAAGCCGTCTGCGGAAAGCTCGGCAAAGCTGAACCGGGGATCCCGCGACTTGAAGGTGAGCAGCGCTGCGTCTACCGCAGGCGGACATCCTTCCCTGCAGAACTCGTACAATATGCGGCACAGGAAGAGGTGGTCGCAGTCGTTGAACAGGACGGGGGTTCCGTCCGGGATGTCCCTGCAGCCTTCCATGCAGGTGAGCACCGCCCCCGGCAGTACCTCCGGGATGACCGTGATGCGGGCGTTGGGGTAAAATTCCCGTATCCTCCCGTCTATGCCGAACTGCTCCACGTGCTCCTTCAGCACGACGAAGCTGAGCCCCGACAGGTCCGTGAATTTGGCGACCGACTGCGTTGCCCAGTAGAAGAAGGGCTTTCCGTATATTTCGATCAACGGCTTGGGGACGGAAAAGCCCCGGTTGCCAAAGCGGGTACCCCCGCCGCCCATGGGCATGACCAGGTGCAGCTTCATGCGTGCGCCTCCTGTTCAAAGATCGTTTCGGATGCATAGACATCGATGGGCCTGCCGCGGGTATCCTTTGCAAGGAACTTTTCCCGTCCAAAGAAATAGCCGGCGGCCATCTTGAAGGTCTGAAATGCCTGCCTCGCCATCTTTACGTTCGAGACCTGGTCCTCCTCGCGCCAGCTTATGGGCACGAAGGCATGGTCCTGCCCGTAGCTCGCCAGGGCGAAAAGCATGTAGCAGTTGAAGGTCAGGTTGTCGGGGAACGTGTGGTAGAACCGGGACGAGAGCATCTTGCAGGAATAGAGGTTCAGCCCCGCCCCCAGGTCCAGGATCCGCTTCCCGGTGGCAATTGAAAATATGATGTTGAAGACCTTGTTGCCGAATATGCGGAACTTTGAATAGCCCGGCAGCTTCGAGCCCTTCATGAAGCGGGAACCCAGCCAGCAGTCGTGCTCCTTGAGCCTGCCGTCCTTCATGATGGGGAGGAGGTCCGCGATGCAGCCCTGGTCGTCGCCGTGGAGGACTGCCACGTAGTCGAAGCCCCTGTCCAGCGCGTAGTTGAACGCGACCTTGTGGCTCCCGCCGAGGCCGTAGTTCTCGCAGTTGCGGAGGACCCTGACGGGAAAGGGCAGCTCCATGGATTTCAGCTTTTCTACAATCGCGGCCTCCCCGCCGTCCGTGCTGCGGTTGTTCACGAAGATGGCCTCGCCAATGTACTGCGCCATTTCGCCCGCAAGCTGGTCCGCCACCCGCACGACCTGTTTCTCACAGTTGTACATGGGTATGAATACAAGAATCTTTTCGTCCATCATGCTTCCTCAAACAGAGGGGCCTGCAGGGGCAGTCCCGTCAGTCCTCAATCATCTCCTCATACCACAGGTCCCCGTCTATTTTCACGCACGTCGCACCGTAGTTCCCGGTGAACTGGAGCAGCGAGAACTCATAGGGGAAGAACTGGACGTGGAAGTCCATCGTGTACTTGTATTGCCGCTGGCAGGGCACTATGATGATGAGCTTCTTTTTGCAGACGCGCTTCAGCTCGTCGTAGGCCTGCTTCGCATTTACGACATGCTCCAGCGTGTGCGTGCTGATTACGACGTCGAAGCTCTTGTCCTCGAAATCCAGGTGCTCGATGTTCCCATTGACGAATGTGAGCCTGTCGGTCTGGCAGTCCAGCAGTTCCTTCGGGATGTTGATGTCGGACCCCACTATGGAAAGCCGCCCGTTGTGCTTTGCAAGCTCCTTTGAAAGGAACCCCCTTCCGCAGCTTATGTCGAGCACCTTTCCGTCGCCCCATTTTTCGCTTTCTTCCAGCAGCTTCTTCATGCAGGCGTTGTTTATGTCCGTCGGCCGCGTGATGATGGGCGCTATCATTTCGTAGTAGTGCTTGAAATCCTCGTCGCTCATCGTGAGGTACTTGCCGTTTTCCTTGAAGTTCAAATAGTATTTTCCGTACTTCCCGTATATGCCCCATGCAAGTATTCCCATCAGGAACTTGCTTTCCCTCATGACGGGGGGCAGAAGGTTGTCCAAAATCCAGTGGACCTTGTTCGTGATGTCCCGGCTCATGCCTATCTTCATGCTGCTACCTCTTTGTTCTGTATATTACTGGCCCGGTGTATGGCTGGATGTGCCGATGTGCCATTGCATGGCTCATGCAAACCCCCTGGCTGCAAACACCGTGGCCCCGCTCGCTTCTGCGGCGGCCAGTCCTTCCGCTGAATCCTCAAACACCAGGCTGTCCGCCCCTCCGATGTTGAAGTGTTCCATCGCCATCAGGAAGCCCTGCGGGTCGGGCTTCTTGCGTTCGACGTCTTCCGCCGTCAGGATCAGGTCAAAGTCCCCCTCCCTCCCGTGGAAGGCGAGGATTTCCCTGCAGTTCTTCCGGGATGCAGTGGTGACGAGTGCGATGCAGTATGATTCCTTCATCAGGTGTATGAGGTTGAAAAGCTGCGTGTTTTCGACGCTTTCCGAAAGGAAGGAGCCGTAGAGGGCCTTCTTGCGCTCATGCACCGCCTCCGCCTTTTCCGCGAGCGTTTCTGCTGCGTTGCCTGCGGCTGCCAGGAGGCCGGGGACGAAGGCCTTGTAGTGCTTCCCGTTGCATTCCCTGCAGAAGTAGCCGTAGTCCAGGTCCACGCCAAAGGGGGCGAGTGCCTCCCGGTATGAAAGCCAGTTCACCCGGCGGGTGTCGAAGAGCGTCCCGTCCAGGTCGAACATCGCGAGCCTCGTCTTCATTGCCCCGCACCTCCGAATTTCTGGGATACGTCGTCAAGGACCTTCAGAAGCCCCGCGTAGAAAAGCGCGGAGCGTATGCCGTTCTTTTCGATTTTGTAGGGCATGAGGCGCAGCCAGTGTATGATGTGGTGGAAGTAGATGCTCCGCCTCCGTGCCTGTGAAAAGTTCGCCTGCATGTAGTCGTCCAGCCTGTTGTAGAGGCTGGTGTAGACGTGGGACCGGGTGTCGATGAAGTTGATGCGGTTTCCTATGACCTCGACGTTCTGCGTCATCATCAGGAATTCGTAGCCGCCGCCTATGGACTGCAGAAGCTTCCCGTAGTCCAGGTTGGGGCTGTCGTGGATGTTGCCCGTGTTGGGGTCTATGATGTAGAAGCTGTCGCTGCCTTCCGAATTCCTCACGCAGATGATGTTTTCGATTGTGAGGTCCCCGTGGATGGCGGAATATCCGTCGTCGGCAAAGACCTCCTGGAGCCGTTCGCTTTCCAGCATGGGAAGGTAGTGCGGAAGGTTCCTGTAGGCCTTCCCGTTTATCAGAATTTCGTCATACTTCATGAGGGGCTTCAGGTACTTCGCATTGAGTATCTTCTCGATGTTCCTGCGGACCTTCGACTCTATGTATGCTTCGATCGTCGCCCTGTCGGCCGCCCTCGTGTCGGTTTTGTAGAGGGAGCCTTCAAGGGCCGTGAATACCCCTTCCAGGATTCCCCAGGTCTTTTCGATGGGCATCGAATGTGCGTAGTTGAAGAGGCCCTCCGTGTTGCTCTGGAAGGGCATGTCGTAATAGCAGAAGTCCGCCTCCTTCTGCTGCCGTATGACCGTGGGGAGCGCGAGCGAGCCTGCGAAGCGTTCCAGCCAGCGGACCTGTTCGTACAGCTTCTCGCCGTCCTTTCCGAATGCGTACTTCCTGAAGAACTGGCCGCTGGCGTTCATGCACAGCATCGTCGTCGCATTGCTTCCCGCCGAATAGTCCCTGATGATGAGGATGTCCTGGTTTATGCGCAGGTAGTTCCGTATGTAGTCCTTGTGGCTGTTGGAAAAATACAGCTCCAGGAAGCGGAGCCGTTCCTCCTGGTTCGTGTGCGGCAGGAGGTTTATCTTGTTTTCCATGCCGTACTCCTCCGTGCCCTTGCGGTGGAGCTTGACGAACGAAAGCAGGAAGACTATGGCGAGCTGGCTTGACATATAGGCAATGTACAGGGTGGAGGCATCTTTGTATATGGACATGAAGTCGTAGCCGCCCGGCCGCTTTATGCTGCTCTTTGCAAACAGGATCGTGAATATGTCCTTCCAGGAGAAGTCCATGCCCCGCGCGCACAGGGCTTCGGCAAAGAAGAAGTACGAAAGGAGGTACAGCGCCCACATCAGGACCGTGTACAGGATCAGCTTTACCTTGCTTATGCGGATGGCTATGTCCTTGAAATTCTGGATGAGGGACCAGAAGAACTTGAGGATTTTGAATTCGATGGTCGGGTTGAAGATGGAGGCCACGAGCTTTGCCCCGCGCTTTACGAAGCCCTTGCATGCGAGGATGAGCATGGATATGGTGAACAGGCCGGTCGCGAATGCGATGTAGAACGACAGCGTGTCGCGCAGCTCCGGAGCCAGGGGCCGTATGAACTTCATCGAAATGAAGATGAGCCCCACGGCGAGGATGTCCAGGTAGCGTTCGATGATTACCGTGGACAGTCCCAGCGTCTTTCCGTTCTTCATCCTGCGTCCCGAATACCAGGCCCGCGCAAGGTCCCCCAGCTTGAACGGAAGGACCATGTTCAGGCCGTTGCCGATGGCAAAGGACCGCAGCAGCCTTCCAACGTCCGGTTTTTCGTACACGTCGATGAACAGTGCCCACCTGTATATGCGGATGACGTGGGCGAGGGTTATGATGGCCGTGGATAAAACGATATAATATAAGTAGGACATTGGAAGATGTTCTAGTAATACTATAATAAGTCTGTATTGTCAATAAGACCTGTAGGGGCTGCCGGAGGGAAGGGGGCGGCCATCGCACGGGCAAAAAAGGCGGGTCCAACGGACGCTGCCCCGGAGGAAGGGCCGCCTGTATCCGCCTCTTGGCCGTCGGTGGCCGCATGTGGCCCTGTTTCCGGACTGTGCGCAGTTGACACGGCAGACAAATCAACGTTGACACAAGGGGCAAATCAACGTTGACACGAGCGACAAATCAACGTTGATTCAGGAGGCAAACCAACGTATATGAAAACTGCATAAATATGCAGGAAAACCCTCTAAAAATGAATAAAAATCTTGACAGTACCCGCCGATTTCAAGATAATGTCCATTATGATGAACGAACTGGCACAAGAGTTGAACGACGCCCTTGCGGGCACGACTGCGGGAAGCCTCCTTTCCGACCTGGGCAGGCGGCTTTATTTTCCCAAGGGAATCATAGCCCAGAGCGGCGAGGCCAAGAAGCTTGGCAAGACGGCCAACGGCACGATCGGCATGACCGTCATCGACGGTTCCCCCGTCGCCCTTTCGGCCGTGCAGGAGATAGTGCCCGCGTTGAGCTCACGGGAGCTGGTCGCCTATGCGCCGACCGCCGGGAACCCCGACCTGCGCGCCCTGTGGAAGGAGAGCATCATCCGCAAGAACCCTTCCCTCAAGGACACGTCCTTTTCCCTTCCTGCCCTTGTGCCGGGACTGACCGCAGGAATTTCATATCTGGCCGACCTCTTCCTGGACGAAGACCATTCGCTTGTTGCCGGGGATCCCTCCTGGGACAACTACGTCCTCATTGCCAGCGCGAGGCGCAACGCCCCCTTTGTCCAGTTCCAGATGTTCAAGGACGGAAAGTTCAATGTTGCGGGCCTGAAGGCGAAGATGGAGGAGGAGGCCAAGAAGGGGTCCGTCCGCGTCCTCCTGAACTTCCCCCAGAATCCTTCCGGCTACAGCCCGACCGAGGCCGAGGCCAAGGAGATAGTCGCCTTCGTCAAGCAGCTTGCCGACAGGGGCGTGAAGGTCATGGTCTGGTGCGACGACGCGTATTTTGGCCTGGACTACGAGCCCGAAATAGAAAAGCAGTCCCTCTTCGCCTATCTGGCCGACCTGAGCGAGAACGTCCTGGCCGCCAAGATAGACGGACCGACCAAGGAGGACTTCGCCTGGGGCTTCCGCTGCGGCTTCATCAGCTTCGCCAGCAAGGGCATGACCGAAGCCCAGTACGACGCGCTCGTCAAGAAGCTGATGGGGGCCATCCGTTCGTCGGTCTCCTGCTCTTCCACCGTGCCGCAGTCCCTCCTGCTCCGCGCCTTCAAGAATCCCGACTTTGAAAACCAGAAGGCCGCGCTCAGGAAAGTCCTGGAGGGCCGCTACCGCAAGGTACGCGCGTTCGTGGACGGCCACAAGGGGGGGGCGCTCGAAGCCCTTCCCTTCAACTCCGGCTACTTCATGGCCTTCGACACCAAGAATGTCGATGCGGAGCTGCTCAGGCAGACATTGCTAAAGGAGCGTGGAATCGGTACAATAGCGATAGACTCGCACACCCTGCGCGTCGCATTCAGCAGTCTTGAAGAGGACCAGATTGATACCGTTTACAGCGCGATTTACGAAGAGGCCGGCCGGCTTTCAAAATAGTGTTTCATTCCGGGGGACGGCGGAGGGGCTGCCGCGCCTCTTGTCCGCGGGCCGGCAGCGGCTGGCTGCCGTCCTGCGCCTCCTGCCCGCCGTCCTGTGCCTCCTGCTTGCCTCCTGTGTCAACGGGAGGGATGATCCGCTGGTAATCTGGAGCGACCGGGCGGAACTTGCCTCCTGCATAGAGCTTTTCAACGCAACCCACGACATAAAGGCCGTCCTGGTCTACAAGGACAGCGTTTCCCGTTCCCTGCCCCCCGCCCGCGACGAGCAGCTGCCTGACCTTGTCGTCGGCTCCTGGCTCAAGACTTCCTCCATAAAGAAGAATTTTTCCCCCATAGAGAAATTTTTCAGCCAGAACAAGCTGCCCAGGGCGGCGTTCTACGCAAAGCTTTTGGACTACGGTTCCGTGGGCGGAACCCAGTACCTGCTCCCCGTCAGCTTCAACCTTCCTGCGGTGGTGTTTGACGAAAACAACATGGCCTACGTCAAGGACAGCCACATCCTTACCCTGAACCAGATATGGGAGGCGGACGCCGAGTTTTCAACGGTGGACGACAAGGGCGTGTACTCGACGATGGGTTTTGCCCCCTCCTGGGACCAGGACTTCCTCTATTTTGCGGCCAAGGCGAAGGGGGCGGCCTTTGCGGAGGGAGGCAGTACCTTTACCTATGACCGCAACGCGCTTGCCGCCACCGTGAGCTATCTGAAGAACTGGACCCTTTCCAACCATACGGCGTCGGCAGCCGAGCAGGACTTCAAGTTCAGCTACCTGTACCGGCCGGAAAGCAAGTGGCTGTCGGAAGGCCGCAGCCTCTTTACCTTCATGAACAGCCGGGAGTTCTATACGATGGAGGGGGATTCCGATTCCGGCCTTTCGTTCCGCTGGATTTCAAACGGCAGCGGAATCCTGATAGAGGACGACATGGTCTGCATGGGCCTGTACCGGAAGGCCCGCAATCCCAACAAGGCGGAGATGTTCGTGGAGTGGTTCTTTCAGGAGGAGTCCCAGAAGGCCATGATGGAACGTTACAGGGGTATGGCCCTGGACACGCAGGAGTTTGGCATCGCCGGAGGATTTTCTTCCATCAAGAACGTGAACGCCGTCCTTTTCCCCGTCTTTTACCACGAACTGTTGGGCAACATGCCGTTGGAGGAGCAGCTGCTGCTGCCGGAAGCCCTGCCGTCCCGCTTCAGCATCTTCAAGGAGAAGATAATCATTCCCTTCCTTGTGGAAAACTGCCAGGCGGAGCCGCCGGTGGAAGGTCGGGAGGAAAAGGCCCGCAGGAGCCTGGACGACTACATTGCCGACTGGAGCCGCCAGGCATTTTAACAGGCGGAGGCAGTTTCAAAAATCCCGAACGGATTTTTGCATCGGCCCGGCGTTTTGTTATTGTTTTGAAATTGCAAGTGTGCTATTCTATGTGGGCTTGTAAGTAGGCTTGTAGTGGTAAAAAAGGTGGGCGGGAAACGGCTGTTCTCTTTTGCAACTCGTATGTTCTCATTCATACTGATTCTGGCGTGCTTGGCATCCTGCAACGGCAACGGAGGCAGCGCCGATGCTGCCGGCGAAGTGTATGTGCTGGACGTCGGCACTTCCAGCTCAAGCCCGTCCCCCTCCCAGCCTGACGGCAGCACGACGGCGGCCAGCCCCGTCACGGCGGACGACATACTTATCCTGTCCAACTCCAACCAGTCCGACAGCATTGCGGGCCTCATCTCGGCCCCGACGGACGAGCCCGAGTCCGCCCTTCCCACGACCAGCACCATCGCCCTGTCTGCGTCCGACATAGGCCTGCCCGCGGGCGGCTACGTCACGCTTACCATCATCGGGAACGGCATCGGCTACGCGGCGGACGCGTATGCCAGTTCCGACGGCAACGTCTACTTCCAGATTCCGCAGATAGCGGAAGGCTCCGAAATCACGGTCGGCGTCATCGTCAAGCGGCCCAGCGGCACGGTGGTGTGCGCGGGCAGCAAGACCCAGACGGTAATCGGCGGGGCCAGCCACATAAGCATCAGCCTGCTGCAGGGCGATGTCTGGCAGCTGCCCTCCCTGCTGACGGTCAACGCCAGCAGCACGAGCGTCACCTACGACGTGTCGGGGGCGGCCGGGCAGAGTGTGACCTTCTCGGTCGCGGGCCTGACGGCTCCCGAATATGGAAGCCTGTCGTACAGCTGGGCGCTGGCGGACGGAACGCCTGCCGGCGACGGGGAGAGCGTGACCGTAGCCCTTGACGACCTGCTGGGAGGCACGCCCTCTTCCGGCGGCAGCTATACGCCGGCCGTGACCGTGACCGCGACCTACACGGACGAGGACGGAGCCGCAAGCACGTCAAGCGGAACCGGCCTCGTCGCCGTCACCGTGCTGGAGATACCGGCGTTCACCATCGAGATAACGCCGCCGGACACCGGGACCGTGGCCCATACGGGTGGCCCGGGCTATGATGTCGGGGACCTGTCGCAGCCGTTCACCTATAAGGCGGTTCCCGTCTCGGGCACCTACCCCGAAGGGACGGTGTTCACGTGGAGCAGGGACGGCGGCGCCACATCCCTGTCCGAAAGCTCCGGCACCCTGTCCGCAAGCCCCGCCGACTGGGGCTGCGCCAGCTGGGCGACGGTGTCTAGCGTCGAGTACGACATGACCTGCCGTGCCGAAAACTCCAGGGCCTTGGGCTCCCCGCAGTCCGCCAGCCCCGTCAACCTGAAGCTGTTCAAGTCCCTGCCGCCTCCCCTGCTGGAAGTTTCCAGCAACGGCACCGTCGTGGCGGGGGCGGAAGCCACCTACATTGCCGTCAGCAACAGCGACATGAGCAAGACGACCTTGAGCCTGGGCATCTCCAACTCGGCGGCCATGCCAGCAGGCGCCACGCTCGTCTACACCGTGAACGGTACGAACATAAATGGAATGCCCGGAAGCCAGTCCATCACCAGGCTGGGCAACGTGGGCTACAGCACCCTGCCCGAATCCGTCACCATTACCTGCACCGCGAAATGCTCCGGCTACGACGATTTGGCCGGGGACCCCGTCACGGTGTACTTCCTGCCGCGCATCCCGCCCTTCAAGGTCACGCTGGACAGCGCCAGCCCCACGGCCACTTCCGTGTCGACCTCATCGGGCCCCGTCGATGTCCACTACCTGTCGGCCACGCACCTGCCGACGGAAACGGATTCGCTGGGCTCTGCCAACTTCACCTTCACGGTCAGCCCCATTGCTGTTCCTACCGGGACGGCGGCGGACAGCTTTGCCGCAAGCGGCTACAGCTACGACTGGACGGTGGACGGTACGTCCTTGGGTGCGGCCTACAGCAGCATGGACACGGTGACCCTGCACCTGCCGGACCTGGGGATAACGGACATCGCCTCGGTTCCCAAAGTCAGGACGGACTACACGATAGGCTGCACGATAAGCCGGACGGACACCGGCGAGAGTGTGGATGCGACCACGGCCTATACGCTCACCCTTGAGCCCCTGCTCCGCATGGTCCTTTTTTGGCGTAACAGTTCAACGTCTGTTGGATACCTGCCGGTCCTGGACGGAAGTTCCATCTGGGACGGAACGTCGTCGGACGGGAAGTCCCTCTGGGACGACAGCAAGGCCAGCCCCCCGGTCATAAGATATTCGGGCATGGGCTCTGCCGTCTTCGACGGCTGGTATACGGACGACACTTTGACGACACCCTTCCTCCTTGGTGCTGCCATCACGGCGGATGCCGATGCCTACGCCAGATGGAAGACTGTGGGTGTGGAAAAGCGCAACCCCAGCCCTCCGGACTTCATTGATGAAGCTGGCGGGGACCATTCCTATCTTTTTGATATGGAGGACTTTACTTATTCTGCTGGCACTTGGTCCTCTGCAATAAAGATTAAGAACTCCGTTACGGACTCGACCACGACCGTCTACATGGACATCCGGGGTACGAACAAGAGCATCGGGGGCAACCACGGAGGCCTAAAGTTCTTTGGCGACGAAACCGACGGCTCGACGGATGGAGGTACAATAAACGTCATCTTCTCCACGTCTACAACGGGAACCTTGGAGCTGGGGTTTCAGGACGGCACCCATGGGAACATTGAGAGTCTTCCTTCCGTCACGGAAAAGATAAGTATAAGTGTTGACCCCAACTGCACCGTCTCCGAGATGAAGGTCGGCGGCGCGACATACTCGGACTGGGACTCGTTCATCACCAAAGCACGGGAGAATACGAGCGTAGGCACAAACGCGAGCTTCAGGATTACCCGCAAGTAGGGGAGGACTTGCGGCTCGCTACGTTCACGACAGCGACTATGCCGGCGGGCGAACGTGTGTCACACATGGGCTGGTGCAGGGGCTCACCCAGGCAAGTGCGGAATCTGCGGCTCTCAGCCCCTGCCACTAGCCAATCCGCCTCCGCCGTGCTAGAATAAGGATGGAGAGGAGGTTTGTCGTATGCCGTATGCTGTTTTGGAAAAGAAGTTGCAGGCCGTTCCTGAACAATACTTTGAGCAGGTTTCTTCTTTTTTGGATATGATTTTAACTCTCCCAAATAATAATGACGGGGGAGGGGCGACGGCTCCGTCAGGTCATCCTGTCTTTGGGCTTGCCGAAGGTGAATTCCGTTACCCGGAGGACATAAACCTGCACGATGATGAAGTCGCGGACTTGTTCGGGGTGTAGTAGAATGAAACTGCTTCTTGACACCCATGTTTTGGTCTGGCTTCATACGAACGATGTAAGGCTTTCGCAAAAGGCAAGGTCTCTTATTTCGGACATTTCCAATACGGTCTTTTACAGCCCCGTGACAATTTGGGAGTCAGAAATCAAGCATTCCCTGCATCCGGAGGATTTTCCGTTCTCTGGGAAGCGACTGGACGAATTGTCGAGGGCGGCGGACATAATTTTTCTTCCTTTGCTGCCAAAGCAGATAGCCCTTTTGAGTTCCTTGCAGTATTCTCGAGAGGCAATGCGTCCTCATAAAGATCCTTTTGACCGTATGCTGATTTGCCAGGCGAAATCGGAAGGAATGCTTTTTCTTACGCATGATGAACTGATTCCCTATTATAGCGAGCCGTGCGTTGTCGCCGTGTGACCCCGCCCCCGCCCCTGGTCAAAGCGCCCCCCCCCCGCTCCTCCGCCCGATTGTACAAATCCGCCAAATTCTGTAAAATCATCAATAAATAAGTACACGTTAACAGGAGTTTATATATGGCAGATACGATGCATGCTTTGCAGAAGAACCCCAACTGGAAGGGGAGGCGCGGTCCGGTCGTCCTCGTGATTATGGACGGCGTGGGCTACGGCAAGTACGAGGACGGGGACGCGGTCAAGGCCGCCCGGATGAAGTACCTGGACTGGTTCACGGCAAACTGCCCCCACACCAAGCTCAAGGCCCACGGAACGGCGGTCGGCCTTCCCAGCGATGACGACATGGGCAACAGCGAGGTTGGCCACAACGCGATGGGCTGCGGCCGCGTCTTCGCTCAGGGAGCCAAGCTGGTCGGCGAGTCCATCGCCAACGGCTCCATGTTCCAGGCTGCGACCTGGAAGAAGCTGGTCAAGAACGTCAACGACAAGGGCAGCACCCTGCACTTCATCGGCCTTGTGTCCGACGGCAACGTGCACTCCCACATCGACCACCTGAAGGCGATGATCACCCAGGCGAGCAAGGACGGGGTCAAGAAGCTCCGCGTCCATGCCCTGCTGGACGGCCGCGACGTGGACCCCACCTCCGCCCTCAACTACATCACCCCGCTCGAGGAGTTCCTGGCGGGCTTTGCGGGCGTGGACTACCGGATCGCTTCCGGCGGCGGCCGCATGTACATGACGATGGACCGCTACAACGCGGACTGGAGCATGGTGGAGCGCGGCTGGAAGGCCCATGTCCTGGGCGAGGGCCGCATGTTCGACAGCGCGACCAAGGCGATCGAGACCTACCGCTCAGAGGTTCCCGGCATCCTGGACCAGGACATGCACGAGTTCGTCATTGCCGAGGGCGGCAAGCCCGTCGGCACGATCGAGGACGGCGACAGCGTCATCTACTTCAACTTCCGCGGCGACCGCGCCCTGGAGATGACCCGCGCATTCGAGACCCCCAAGGGCGGCGACCTGCCCTTTGACCGCAAGCGCGTCCCGGCAGTGGAGTACGCCGGCATGATGGAGTACGACGGCGACGCCCACGTGCCCGCCCAGTACCTGGTGAACCCGCCGAGCATCGACCGCACGATGGGCGAATACCTGACCAAGACCGGCGTGAAGCTCCTCGCCATCTCCGAGACCCAGAAGTACGGGCACGTGACCTACTTCTTCAACGGCAACAAGCAGGGCAAGTTTGACGAGAAGCTTGAGGACTACGTGGAGGTTCCCTCCGACGTGGTGCCCTTCGAGCAGCGGCCCTGGATGAAGTGCGCGGAAATTACCGACAAGGTGATCGAGGCCATCAAGAGCGGCAAGTACGACCACATCCGCCTGAACTTCCCGAACGGCGACATGGTGGGCCACACCGGCGTGTTCAACGCGGTCGTCTGTTCCATGGAAGGAATGGACCTGCAGCTGGGCAGGCTCAAGGCGGCGATCGACGAGGCGGGCGGCATCCTCTGCCTGACCGCCGACCACGGCAACTCGGACGACATGTACGAGCACGCCAAGGACGGCAGCGTCAAGAAGGACAAGTCCGGCGAGCCCAAGGCCAAGACGAGCCACTCGCTCAACCCCGTCCCGGGCATCATCTACGACCCCGAGTACAAGGGCGAGTACGACAACACTAAGCTCAACGACGGCCTGGGAATCAGCTCATGGCCGGCAACGCTGATGACGCTGATGGGTTATGTTCCGCCGACCGACTACGACAAGAGTATGGTCAACCTGAAGTAGTCAGTGCGAGTTTGCCGCAGGTAAACTCGTTAAGGTCGCTTTAGCGACCGACGGTATGTTCCGCCGACCGACTACGACAAGAGTATCATCAATCTGAAGTAGGGACTGGGCCCTGTCGGAAACTTCCGGGCGGGAACGATTCCTTCCCGTCTGGAAAATCCTTTGTTGCAATATTGCAAATTTACTGTCACAGTATTGTAAATTTTCCGTTACAATATTGTAATTTTTCCATTACAATATTGTAAATTTCCTGTTACAATATTGTAATTTTTCCGTTACAATACTGTATTTTTTTTCCACAACTTTCCTGCCTGCTTATTTTTTTCTCTAATCTTTTTTTTGACCGTCCGATAATCAAATTAGAAGGGTGCTTTTAAGCTTTGGGCTGCTTGATGAGGAATGCGGCCTGCGCGCCCGGCGGTAGGCGGTGCCTGCCGGAGATTCTCATGGAGGAGGTCACGTATGTACAACAATGGAATAAGCCTGAACGCTGCTTCTTATAGGACGGTTTTTACTGCGGGCTCTTCATCCGGCAGGCTCTATGTACCTGTACAGCCCGGGATGGTGAAGTACACCCAGCTCGCCTATGTCCACGGCACTGCGGCCAAGGAGGGGCAGAAGACTGTCTCCCTGGACAAGATCCATATACTGAACACCTTGATAGACCAGTTGGTCAGCATGAACAAGAAGGCGATGTCCAAGGATGACGTGGCCGGGCTGACCGACAATCAGAAGGATGCCCTCATAAAAGGTTACGAGGAGCAGATCCACGCCGCCATCGCGCTCGCCCAGCAGCCCCAGACCTATGGTCTTGCGGGTCTCATGCCCGAGGCCGGCGCACTGGTCAACATAACGGCTTAAACAATGCCCCGAGGGGCGTTGTTTAAGCAAATGAGCCCCCGCTGCGCGTGGGCTCACGACACATGTATCATGCCCACAGGAGCCAGAGGACAAGTCCCGCGGCGGCTGTGGTTATCACGGTAAAGGGCACCCCGAGCTTGAGCCATCCGGCGAAGGACATGGGGTAGCCCTCTTTTTTTAGTATTCCCATAGACACGATGTTCGCGCTTGCTCCGAAGGGGGTCAGGTTGCCGCCCAGGCAACTGCCCACCAGCAGGGCGAACATGTACAGCTCCGGCTTGAGCCCCATGTTCTTGGCAAGGGAGCTTGCGACGGGCAGCATCGCGATGATGTAGGGCACGTTGTCCACGAATCCGGAGATGGCGACGGAAACCAAGAGGATGATGGCGAATCCTGCAAGCTTGGAGCCGCCGGTCAGGCCCGCGAGGAAGCTGGCGAAGTCTTCCAGGAGCCCCGTCTGCTGGATTGCACCGATGACGATGAAGATGCCGATGAGGAAGCCGATCGTCTCCCAGTCCAAGCCCCGTATCATCTCCAGCGTGTCGGCCCGGGACTTCTTCTGTACCAGCTTGTACCAGGCCAGTCCTATCATCCCCAGCGTGAATACGAAGATGCCGCTCAGGAACTTTACTTCAAACGGTATGAACGAGATGGCCGCCAGCCCGAAAATCATAATCAAAAGCAGGGCGAAGGGCAGCCAGGAGATGACTTGGGTCTTCTCCATGTCCAGCTTGTTTTTACCCGCCTTGGCGAAGAATGCGTAGAAGAAGAGGCAGCCTGCGAGCATGCCGATCTGCACGACGAAGAAGATGGACAGCGTCCCGTCGTGGATGAAGAAATCGTTGAAGTTGTAGCCTGCGAAGCTTGCGAAAATCATGGAGGGCGGGTCGCCGACGAGGGTCGCCGTCCCCTCCAGGTTGCTCATCACGGAAAGGCCCACCATGAAGTTGACGGGCTTCAGATTGAGCTTCTTGCAGAGGGCGAGGGCGATGGGGGCCATGACCAGGACGGTTGCGACGTTTTCCACGAAAATCGAGATGATTCCCGTCATGGCGAGTATCGCTACGATTGCCACGCCCGTGTTGCTGCAACCTGCGATGATGGCGTCGGCAATGCGGGCAGGCACCTTGGAGTAGATGAAGAGGGCCGCGATGGCCATGCTGCCTATGTAGATGAGCAGGACGTTCCAGTTGACTGCCTGCGTAAGCGAGTAGAGCAGGGCATACAGGCGGGCGGAACCGGAATAGCCCTGCGGCATGCGGAAGATTGCTCCCGGCAGGACGGTTCCCAGGAGGAGGACGATGACCGCCGCCCCTGTGGTGAAGAATACCTTTCTTTCCTGAAAGGCGATGACGAGCGCGTACATGACGAGCGCGACGGCAAGGATGATGAATTTGAGGTTTATCATGACGGCAGTATAGGGCATCTCTCGGAACTGGGCAAGTCCCTTTTTGCAGTGGTCAAGGAGGACACGAGGTTCTTGGGCTTTTTTGCTGTTCCTGCTCGGCACGGAGCGTCCAGATGGATGGCGGGGATGCTGAATCCGATGGGCAAAAAAAGACCCGCCGTAAAGGCGGGCCATGCGTAGAGCCAACTTCCGGGCTTGAACCGAACACCTGCGCGTTACGAGTGCGCTGCTCTACCAGATGAGCTAAGTTGGCAAAACGTAAATGTATAATAGCAAGAAATGGATATTTGGTCAAGAGAGCTGTTTGGAACTTTGCGCCGGAGTTGATGATTTTCAGGAAATGTCGTTGACAGAAATGGAGAAATAGGCAAAAATACTTGGGGTTCCGTTTCAGAAGTCCTTGGCAGCTTCGTTGCTGCGTACCCTTTGGAACGGCCTCTCTGGACTACATAGAAATTGGGAGTTTGTAATTGAAAAACTTCAAGAAGATACGTTTTGCATTCTTCGTGCTGCTGCTTTCATGCCTCCTGTTCCCGTCCTGCACCCGCAAGGACGACAGAACCCTGTACCTGTACAACTGGACATACTACACGCCGGAAGCCCTGCTGCGTAAGTTCGAGGAGGAGTTCGACTGCAAGGTCAAGTTGGACAGCTATTCCACCTGCGAAGAGATGTATGCCAAAATCCGTGGCGGTGCGAAGGGCTACGATATAGTGATTCCGTCCAACGATTTTGTCTCCATCATGATCAACCAGGGGATGCTGCGGGAACTGGATCAGACCAAGCTGACCAACCGCAGCATGATAAATCCCGTCATCCTTGAGAAGCTGAAGCACGATCCCGACATGAAGTATGCCGTCCCCTATGCCTTGAGCGCGACGGGAATCATGGTGAACAAAACCAAAGTCTCCGGTGATTACGCGCGGGACTACAGCATTTTCGCCGATCCCCGTTTTGCCGGGCATGCGACCATGATGGACGAAATGCGCGAGGTCATAGGCTGTGCCCTCCTTCAGCTTGGCTACGACATGAACAGCACCGATCCCGTCCAGCTGAAGGAAGCCGGGAACTTGATAAAGACGCAGTGGCGGCCCAACTTGGTCAAATTCGATGCGGAAAGCTTTGGAAAGTCGTTTGCCTCCGGTGATTTCTGGCTGTGCCAGGGATATCCTGAAATTGTCTACGGGGAGGTTCCGCCCGAAAAGTGGGCCGACACGATAGACTTCTTTATTCCCGAGATTGGAGGCCCCGCGACCGTGGACTGCATGTGCATCCTCAAGGATGCGCCCCATTACGAGCTGGCCAACGAGTTCATCAACTTCGTGCACCGGCCCGAAATTTACGCGATTTTTATTGACGAATTCGGCTATCCCTGCGTTGCCAACCTGGAGGCCCAGCAGTATGTGACCCGGCCCGCGATGTACGATGCGGAACAGGCCTACAGCTGCACGCTCAAGCAGGATTTGGGCAACGACATAGACTTGTACAGCGAGCTCTGGCAGGAGATACGTTTCTCAGAGTAATATTTGTACGGGGAGAACCCCGTGTTCCCTGTTGATTTGGGAAAATGAAAACGCTCCGGTGTACGGGGCGTTTTTTTGTGGATTGGAGCAGTTTCAAAGCTCCGCGGTGTTGGCCGTCACGGCCTCTTTTTTGCACGGCCCCTGTGGAACTGGACAAAACTTCCCCCCAGCGGTTGCCGAGGGAGATACCCGGCGGCTGCCGAGGGACTGTGCCCCTCGGAGTCCCCGGGACCCCAAGATGCATTTCACAAGATATTAGGATTTCACAAAATCAGCCAGCGTCTTTGTGTAGCGGGTTGCGACGTAGCTTGCGACCTTGAAGAGGTAGGGGGTCGTGGAGCAGGACATGATGTAGCTGTCCTCCTCTCCTTCCGTGCCCTTGTACAGCTTCATCGTGTAGTCCTTTCCTCCCGCCGTGAACGACAGCTCGGAGGCAAGCCCATAGTCTGCCGGGATGGCGGCGTTGTCGTCAAGCCATGCCGTGGCCGACAGGAGCGAGAGGGATGAGGCCCAACTGGCCACCTTGTCGCTGTCAAGCTCCTTCCTGCCGTCTTCCGTCATGCCCGACGTAAGCTGCTTCCAGACTGCTTTGCTGACGCTCACATTCCCCTCGCCTTCACCCGGGGCCGCAGGGGCTTCCGCTGTGGCAGCCTCCTCCCGCACGAAAGTGAAGCTTTCGCCTTGAGCCCCGGCCTTGTCTGCCTGTCTTCCGGCGGGACCTCTGCCTTCGTCTGTGCCCTCTCCGTCCTGCAGGGCCGCCGGATAGGTCGTGCAGCTGACTTTTTCTATCTTCACGTCGCTGTCCAGCGAGTAGATGCTCTTGCTCCGTATGTCGTCGCACTGCTTGTCAAAGTCCCGGTGCAGGGCCGCCCCAACGATGTACACGGCCCCGTCATCGTCCAGCTGGACGTAGTTCTGGCTGCCCGTCGATGTCGCCTTGCCTACGTGCAGGGTACGGACGGGTACGGACGCGCTGTAGGCTGTCACGACGATTTTTGACGCGTCGTCCAGCCCGTAGCGCGCGCTGTCGCTCCCTGCGGACCGGGTCGCCGTCGCGAGCAGCTTCAGGTCCTTTACGTTGGCAAGCAGGCCGTCCACGATGCCCTGTGCGGCCTCGTATTCGGTCTGTCCTTCCCCCCGGCTGACGAACCAGGTTCCGTCCTTCAGAGACAGGCGGACTTCCGAGCTTGCCGTCTGTATCGCAAGCGAGTCAATTTCCGCCTGCACGGGCATGGACTTGATGCCGGTCTTGCGGGAAAGGGCGAGCTGCACTATATAGATGCACAGCAGGACCGCCGTGCATGACAGCAGGATTATCTTACGCATGTATGGATTCTTCATCTGGACGTTCATTTGGATACCTCACGTTCGTCATCCGCGTCGTAGCGGAGCCGTATTTCTTTCCTGTGCGCGCCGCGTGAAAGCAGGGCAAAGAGGCCGATGAGCGCAACTATGACGGCCAGCCCGATGATGTTGAAATACTTGGCGAAGTACACGAGCGGGCCGGAAGACAGGCGCAGGGTGCTGAGGCTCAGCCCCTTGGTCCGCATGGAACAGAGGTCCCCGTTGCCGTTCATGTAGTCCACGGCGTTTTGCAGGAGCTTGGCGACGGGTGCGTCGCTGTCGGCCTGCAATATCTGGGGGCTGGTGACGTAGGAGGTCGGGATGAGCAATATCTTACCCTCCTGCAAGCTCTTTGGAGTATGATTTTCTCCGCTCAGGCTGACGGAACCGTCGGCAGAACTGGTGGCGTCTGCCGCTGCCCCGCCCTGGGGAAGGGCCGCGCCGTCCGTTGCTACCGCCCCGTCCGTGCTGCCACCGTCCGTTGCTGCCACGGGTTCCGCCGGTTTGGAGTCAAACGCGCTTTCGAACTTGCCTTCCACAAGGACCGCCATCTCGTAGCTCTTCATGCCGGACTTGTCCGCGGGCGGCGAGACCGTGAAGGGGCTGAGCATCACGTTGTCCGCCATGGTCCAGGACTTGGGCGAGCTGGAAGCCAGCACCGTGACCTTTTCGTCCGCCTTCGCCGCGGCTTCGGACGTGTCTATCGCGCCGGGCATCAGGAAAATCACGTAGCCCAGGTTCGCGCTTATCGCGTTCTTCTGATTCAGGCTCTTGTCGCTCAGGACCGGGGCATAGTAGAATTTCAGGTTCCCGTACTGCTGGGTGCTCTGCGTGTAGCAGTCTTCGTCCAGGACGTATGCGCTTTCGGCCTTGATCCCGTACTTGGCGAGCAGCCGCTCAAGGCCGGTCTCAATCTTCACGTAGTTTGTCTCGCCGGTATAGGGATTGGACTGCGCGTCGAAGGGATCCAAAAAGAGCATGAGGTTGCCGCCCCGCATCAGGAACTGGTCCACCTTGTACAGCTCGCCCTCGCTGAAGGCCGTCTTGGGCCCGTTTATCATCAGGGTCTGCACGCCACCGGGAATGTCCTTCTTGGACAGGTCCAGGTCCTCAAGGGTATAGCTGCCGTTCACGAGGCCCGCGAAGTTGGCCGCCCCGTTCTGCGCGTCGGCAAGGGCAAGCTCGCCGTGGTTCGTCACGTATGCGATTTTTGCGGACTTGGATGCGAGCGCCTTGACGCTTGCGGTCAGGTTCTCTTCCAGGTCGTCCAGCCCGCTCACCGCGTATGCGAAAATCATGCTGACCATCTGGAGAGGCACGGTGCGGAATTTGTCGCCCGCCTCCACGACGAGGCCCAGCGAGCCGCGCTCGGTTCCGCCCCTGTCGTCCTTCCACTCCACGACTTGGATGCCGTAGCGCTGGGAAAGGCTTTCTGCCTCTTCCGGGGCAGGATCCTGTATGCTGAAGCTCATCCGGTTCTGGAACTTGGCGTTGACCGTGCCGAATGCGTCCTGCACCATCTTGTCCATCTCGTCAAAGCCCGAGATGCCGAATTCCGAAAGCTTCTTGGACCGGTACAGTGTCACCGTCACGTCGTCCGCGAGACCGGACAGGGCGTTGGTGTTGGAGATAATCTTGCCGATTGTCTGGCTTATCTTGTACTCAAGGCCGTCCGTGTCGGTCAGGCCGTCCAGCTTTTCCATCTGATCGGCGTAGCTGAACGCCATGCCCATGTAGGCGCTCTTGAAGCCCACCTCGTTGTCGGCAATCTCCTGAATCTGCACCTGGCTTATGCCGTACTTGCGGGCCAGGGCCTGGTTCTCGCTGTCTTCCATGTCGTACAGCTCGTAGGTCAGCCTGCCCTTGGACGCCCCCTTGTATTCGGACAGGATGTCCGTGACGTACTGGTAGACCGTCGAATAGGGGGACGGCAGGTTGCGCGAGAAGAAGACCTTTATGTCCAGCGGCTCTTCCACCGTCCTGACAAGCTCCTTGCTGGCCGGGGAAAGCGAATATGACTTGGACTTCGTGAGGTCCCAGCGCAGGAAGGCGCGGGAGGCGACCAGGTTCAAAAGGATGATTGCGATGATGAAGAGGGCGGTGTCCCCCGCCGGGTTTTTAAGCCAGCGCAGGAAGGCGTTCTGGCCGCCCTTGTCCCGGTGTGCGGACCGGGCGGAGTCGTCGGCACGGCTTTGGCCGCCGTTCTGGCTTCCGGTGCCGGGGGCGTTCTGGCCGTCAGTCCGGCCCGCAGCTGCTTCTATCTGTGATTCTGTATTGTTTTCTTCCATATTAGTAGCCATAATCAGCCCTTCCTTGAGTTTTCTATGCTCCGCACGGTCAGCACGAAGAAGACCGCCGCAAGGGAGATAAAGTAGATGATGTCCCGCGTGTCCACGATGCCACGTGCAATCGATTCAAAGTGGCTGCTCGCGCTGATGAAGCTGGCAAAGCTCACGAGGCTTCCCGGCAGCAGGACCGCAAAGTTGCTTATCGCGGAAAGCACGATGCAGATTGCGAATGCGACGAAGAACGCGATGATCTGGTTCCGCGTCAGCGACGAGGCGTACAGGCCTATTGCCGTGAATGCCGCGCACAGGAGCACGCTTCCTATGTATCCCCCGACAATCGGCCCCATGTCTGGCGACCCGAAGATGCGGCAGGTCAGCACGTAGGAGAGCGTGGGGACAAGCATCAGCAGGGCCGCGGAAAGGGTCGCAAGGTACTTGCCGGTCACCACGTCCGCCGTTGAGACCGGCAGGGTCAGCAGGGTTTCAAAGGAACCGGACCGCCTTTCCTCGCTGAACACCCGCATCGTTAGGGCCGGGATGAAGAGGCTGAATATGACGGGCAGCATCTGGAAGAAGTTCCGCAGTTCCGCCCGCTTTATGATGAAGAAGGTGGAAAAGAGCGTGAAGCCCGAAAACAGAAGGAAGAAACAGCCCACGATGTAGGCGACGGGGCTGGAAAAGTATGCCGCAAGCTCCCGTTTCATGATGACTTTCCAGCCGGGCTGTGCGCGCTTCCCTGCTTGTTCCCGCGGGCGTGCGCTGGTCGCCGTAGCGTTTTCGTTTATGGTCGAACTCATTTCTCGTTTCCTCCTGCCGTGAGCGTCCTGAACACGTCCTCAAGGCTGTTCTTGCGCGTTTCCATCTCGTAAAGGTCCCAGCCCTTCTCAAGGATGAGCCGGGCTATTTCCGGCCGTTCGTCCTTCGCCTTGGTCAGCGAGAGGGTGGCTGCCGTCTTGTCCCCTTCCGCCGTGGCGGAACAGGATGCGACGCCGGAAAGTCCTTCCAGCGCGGCCTTGAGTGTGGCGGCGTCCGCCCTGCCGACCAACAGGCGCACCTCGTCCTTGCCAGTTTCCTGGGCGCGGAGCTCCTCCGTGGGGCTGTCGGCAATCTTCTTGCCGCCGGAGATGATGATGACGCGCCCGCAGATGCTTTCCACCTCGCTCAGGATGTGGGTGGAAATGATGACCGTCCGTGTCTCACCGATTTTCTTGATGAGCTCGCGGACTTCCTGCACCTGGTTGGGGTCCAGCCCGCTCGTCGGTTCGTCCAGAATGAGGATCTCCGGGTCGCCCATGAGGGCGTGGGCCAGGCCCACCCGCTGCCGGTTGCCCCGCGACAGGTCCCCGATGTTCTTGTGCATTACCTCGGAAAGGCCGCAGACCTTGGCCAGCTGGGGGACGCGCTCCTTTGCGTCCACGCCGTCCATCGCGGCAACGTAGTCCAGGTAGTCGGCTACTATCATGTCGCTGTAGAGGGGGGCGGACTCCGGCATGTAGCCAATCTTGCGCTTGGTCCCGGTTCCGACGGGCTGCCCGTCTATCCTGATGCTGCCGCCGCTCGGTTCCAGGTAGCCGGTTATCATCCGCATTGTGGTGGTCTTGCCGGCTCCGTTCGGCCCGAGCAGGCCGACAATTTCGCCGGTCCGTATGGAAAAACTGATGTCGTCCACAGCCCGGAAGGTCCCGAAGCTCATGGAGACATGCTCAACTTCTATCATACGATGTTCTCCTGAGGGCCTTCTTGGTACATTCTGCGCCGTTTTGGCCCCCGCAAGTTAATTTTGTAGAGTGTAGATTTTTATCATAAAATATATTGGAAAGGAATGGTAAAGGCAAGATTGCACGCAGGAAAATCCTGTTATACGGCCAGGGGCGGGCCGGCTCAAACGGCAATCCAACGAACAAGGGGGATGGAGGCCCAGCGAGCGTGATGGGCGGCGACCCAAAGGGCGGGGCTGTCCCGTCTTGCTCTCTCTTCTCTCCAGCCCAGCGTCCAGCGGATGGACTCATTCTTTTCCTCTCCGGCAGCCCCCGGAATAGGAATCCAATTGGCAAAATTGACTGTGTACTATATTTGTGATACAATCTGAATGTGGACAAGGAAGATTGCGTAATATATACTGGCAAATTTTTCCAAATCGAATGGTATTTCGATGTTGAAGGGAAAAGCCAGCCTTATGACTAATCCTGTGATGTGAGCCAGAAGCGAAAGTTCTTGATGCTTTGCCAGCGGATGGGCGATTTTGGCAAGATACTGGACATTACCAAGTTCCGTGCCGAAGGTGATGAAATATTTGCTTTCAAGCCCCAGCCGGACCGTTGTCTTGCGTTTTTCAAGAGGGGAAGCAAAATTATCGTGACGAACGCATACAGGAAGTCCGGGGATAAAATGCCGCCGGGCGAAAAGCGTTTGGCGTTGAAGAACAGGGCCGACTATCTGAGCCGTAATCCCGATGGTGAGGAGGAACAAAAGTGACGACGTTTGACAAATTCTTCGCGGAGAACCCCGGCCAGAAAGAAATCTACCAGAAGGAATACAATGACTTTCTTCTTTCCGAATTCATCCTTGAGCAGATGGAAGCCCAGAATATTTCCATAAGAGAACTGGCAAAGAAAGCGGAAGTCTCGCCGACTGTCATACAGAAGCTCCGCTCCAAGGACTCCCAGAAAGTGACGCTCACGACGTTCACCTCCGTGCTCCGCAGCTTGGGCTGGCAGATTAGGCTGGAAAGAATCGGGCAACCAACGGGCACAAACAGGGAAAATTTCGAAAATTTCCTGCCAACGCACTAAAATTCTGTGCGTTGTACTCTAGTTTCGTTTTAAAAGACAGTGTACAATTTGGGGTGTGGCGGCTTCAAAAGCACGGCGTTTGAAGCAGGCCCGAACGGACGTTGCTTTGCAGACGCAAAAAAATGAAAAAAAATTGCAAAAAAAGGCCGAAAGGGCTTGACACGAAAAAGATTTCTCGCATAATGGCCTGTCGGCCTGTCGGCCTGTCGGCCTGTCGGCCTGTCGGCCTGTCGGCCTGTCGGCCTGTCGGCCTGTCGGCCTGTCGGCCTGTCGGCCTGTCGGCCTGTCGG
>JAILON010000149.1 GCA_024690865.1 Treponema sp.
GTGCACGAGGTCCTGCAGCTGATGGCGGAGCTGACGAAGGACAGAAGGTTTGCGGAGATACAGCTGCCGCCGGGCTCGGTGGAAGGAGGAACGAATATGTGCGAGGTTATTGACAGGTATTGGAACAACGGACTGGCCAAAGGCCGAGAGGAAGGCCTGGCCGAAGGCATGGAAAAAGGACTTGCCGAAGGCATGGAAAAAGGACTTGCAACTGGCAGAGAGGAAGGTCTTGCAGCTGGTATGGAGAAAGGGCTCATAGACGGCATCGTGACCAGCTTGAAGAACCTCATCGCCAATACGGGAATGACCCAGGCGCAGGCGATGGCCGCGCTGGGCATAACGGAGTCCGAGCGCGACAAGTATGCCTCCCTGCTGACGTCATAGGTCTCAGAGCCCGTCCTCGTGTAGGACGGGAGCGACCAAGGCAGGGCAGGCCCGGCCTGTGCCCAGCGCACGGCAGGGCAGCACCCGGGGCTTATCAGAGAACAGGCCTGTTTAGGACTTTATCGCCACCGCTCGGTGGTCCAGACTGATCCGAGGTTTCCTGTGTCCGTGGAAAGACAATCTGCTGTACACAGAAGCGTCGTTCCGTTGCTGTCGTATATATCCATATCCCAATCAGACCTGGAATCACCGCTCTTCCCGCTTTGGAGCCTGAATTTTCCCACGTATGCCGTGCCGTTCAGGGTAAACGTAAACTGGTCTTTCCATGTGCCCTGGAAAGTCCCCTCCTTCAGCACCGTTCTTTGATCATAGTTATATGCCCGGACCCGGCCTTGATGCGGATTGCCGTCAAAGAGCTTTCCGTCACAGGCGAAATTGAGCTCTGCTCCGGCACCAAATTCGTTTTCGAAGGCAGCATGACTCACCGGATCAGCACCCGCCGTATAAGCCCAATAACGAAGCTCGCTTGTCCATGCCCCGCTAGCACCGCTCGCCGTGCCAGAGCCGCCGCTCGCCTGATTGCCGCTGTCGCCGCCGTTCTTGTAATAGTCTTCCTTCCAGTAGTCGCAGGAGCCCAGCAGGGCCACGCACGCGAGGGAGGCAAGAAGCACAGACAAAATCTTGGTTTTCGTCATAAAACCACTCCTTTTAATTGATGTACATATAAAAAGCCCCCGTAGGCGCGACAAGCCGCACCCTCCGAGGGCATTTTATGAGGATAAAGGGAATGTATTTTGCAGGGATTAGCTACATGGGCATAGGAGGGGCCTACAGGCCACAGGCCACAGGCCACAGGCCACAGGCCACAGGCCACAGGCCACAGGCCACAGGCCACAGGCCACAGGCCATTATGTGAGAAATCTTTTTCGTGTCAAGGCCTTTTGGCCGTTTTCTGCACGTTTTTTTCATTTTTTTGACGTCTGCAATCCATCGAGCCGGTTTCAAAAGTCCACGGCAGCAAAGTTGCCTGGGTTTTTTGAAACTGCCTCGCCCCATATTGTACACTGTCTTTAAAAACGAAACCAGAGTACAACGCACAGAATTTTAGTGCGTTGGCAGGAAATTTTCGGATTTTTGCCATATTTTTTTCCCGCCGGAGGCCCGGAATGAGCTTGCCACCGCCCCGATGTCACGCCGTGTCGTCTCCCTGCGTCTGTTGCTTCCTCGCCCCCGCGCTGGGCAGGAGCGGGCAACGGGGCCTTCCTAGCACACAGGTTCGGCAAGCTTCTGTGAAATCTGCCGGACCTGCTCAAGCGGTACTTTCGCTATGACAGCAATGCGCTCAAGGGACAAACTTCCGTCGCGCAGCAAATCCTCCTTGTAGAAGGGCTTTCCCTGCCCAACGTAGTTGTTCTCGGTGATGAAGATGATGTAGTTTTCCGGCAGGGCCGCAGCATCAAGGAAAGACCGCCTCGCCCGTTGGATCGAAGCATCAAGGTTGGCCCGTCCAAAGAACAATACAGTTTTGCGTCACGTCCGTGATAGTTTTGAGTCACGCCCGTGACCACGACGCTATGCACCTGTTGGCGTCGTGTGCGTCACGCCCGTGACCACGACGCTACGCGCCTGCTGGCGTCGTGTGCGTCACGTCCGGTCCGACAGGACCCGCCGTATTCCCGCCACACCCCTTTGATTCCCCCGATTTGCCCGTCTTGAGGAAGTCCGGAAGATGCGGTATAATCTTTTCCCATACGCACACCCCGGCCTCTGTGCCGGGGGCCAAGCTATTATAAGAGGAGTTTCATTATGGCAGAAGAGAAAAAGCCCAAGAAGGAGCATAAGATTGTTTCGGCCTCCACGGGCCAGGCAGTGAAGCCGGGCACGAGGCCCGCAGGGGCAAGCGCAGCTGTCCAGCAGACGGGCAACGCGACGGGCCTGCGCGTCGGGGCCGTCATCCTGTGGCTGGTCGCAGTCGTGTTTGAGGTGCTCGCCATAGCCCTGTTCCTGGAAAAGCTGCTCGTCCTTCCCCAGATTGATCCGCTGTACAAGGCCATCGCCGCGCTGGTCGTCGATGCCGTTTGTGTCGTCATCGGTTCCACGTTATGGAAGAAGGCCAACCATATCGACCCCGCCTCCCAGAAGAACGCGCTCAAGTTCTGGCTGTGGAACAACATGGGCGTGCTGGTCAGCGCGGTCGCCTTCATTCCCTTCATCATCATCCTGCTCAAGGACGAGAAGGCCGACAAGAAGACCAAGGCAATCGGAACCGCCGTTGCCGCCGTCCTCATGCTGGTGTGCGGCCTTGCCAGCTACGACTGGGATCCCCTGTCGCAGGAGGCCGTCGCCGAGGCTGCCGCCGGAACCGGCGTGTACTGGACCGAACACGGCAAGAAGTTCCACCTGTACGAGGACTGCCAGGCGCTTGACCGCTCCGAGACGCTGACGACCGGAACTGCGGACGAGGCCATTGCTGCGGGCAAGGGCACGATCTGCAAGTTCTGCGAGAAGAGGCACGAGAAGGAGCTTGCCAGCGAAGCCGGTGCCGAAGCTTTGCCCGAGGCCGTAAACCAGTAAGGTACGGCAACGCGCTCCATAAACAACAAGCCCCGGGACCCGTCGTGACGGCAGGTTCCGGGGCTTTGTGTTTCTGTTCTGTATAGTACAGGACAGTACAGGCGCTGTATCGCTACCGCATGGTGCGTACGGCTTCTGTTTTATGCGGCGGATGTTTTTGGTGGGCCGCCTTTCCCGTGACGGGAGCCGGGCTCAGCGGCCCCAGGTCATGATGAGGTCGTAGTTGTCCTCGCGGACCTCGAAGTACTGGCCGGACTCGCCGCAGGTGGGGCAGAACTCCGGGGCAACGGGCCCAACGACGATGTGGCCGCACACAAGGCATTCCCAGACTTTCGTCGAACCGTTCTTGATCTGCGCCTTGGTATCTTCGTCCTTGAGCATCGCGCGGTAGCGTTCCTCGTGCCGCTTTTCAATTTCGGCAATCGCGCGGAACTTGGCGGCCAGCTCGGGGAAGCCTTCCTCTTCGGCGGTCTTGGCGAAGCCCACGTACATGTCGGTCCACTCGTGGTTCTCGCCTTCGGCGGCGGCGGTCAAGTTGGCGGTGCTGTCGCCTATGCCCTCCAGCTCCTTGAGCCAGATTTTCGCATGGTTCTCCTCGTTGAGGGCCGTCTTCTCAAAAACCTTGGCAATCTTGTCGTTCCCCTCTTTCTGCGCGACCTGCGCGAAATAGGTATACTTGTTCCTGGCCTGGGACTCACCGGCGAAGGCTGCCAAGAGGTTCGCCTCGGTCTTTGTACCCGCATATTTGCTCATAAAAGAAACTCCTTACACATTGGTTTCGTTGTTTCCTACTATTATAACCGAGAAATTCGGAGAGGACAAGGGGCGGACGGCAAACGTCACCGGGCAACCTGACCGTGACGAGCATGCCCGCGGCCACGCGGCAGGGCCGCACGGAACCAAGACGCCGGCCCCGGCAGGAGCCAGCGGGCGCAGGGGCATGTCAGACCTTGAACTGGTCTATCTCCTGCCCGATCTTGTCTATGGACCCCTTGACTTTCTCGGAGATGGACTCAAGCAGCTCGCCTGACTTGTCTATCTCCCTGGCCCCGGCGGACATCTCGTCTATGCCGGACTGCATGGCCGTGGTGAACCTCTGCAGCCGCTCCACCTCCTGCAGGATGGCCTTGTTGCCTTCGGTCATCTTTCCGGCCGCGCTCTGTACCTGCACGGTGCTGTCGTTCATGTTGTGCAGGGCACCGATTATCTGCTGCGAGCCGGACCTCTGCTCCTCCATCGCCAGCTTTATCTGCGAGACAAGGCTGTCCGTCTCGGTAATCTGGGATGAAACGGAAGTGAAAGCCTGGCTTGAGTCCGCGGACGCGCTTACGACCGTCGCGATGGAACTCTGTATGTTCTTCAGCTGGTTTCCGATTGTCTTGGACTGCTGGCTGGAAGTCTCGGACAGCTTGCGGATTTCGTCCGCGACGACTGCGAAGCCCTTGCCGGCCTCGCCCGCATGGGCGGCCTCGATCGCGGCATTCATGGCAAGCAGGTTGGTCTGGCTGGCAATGCTGGATATGGCGGAGTTCGCCTCCTGCAGCATGGCGGACTGCTGCTCGATCTCCTTGATCTGCTTGTCCACCGCCTGCTGCTTGCCTATTCCGCCCTGCGCATCCGCCTCAAGCTTGCTGAAGGATTCGGCCATCTTGTCCACGGACGTGTTCACGGACTCTATGTTCCCTATCATCTCCTCAACGGCGGCGGAAGCCTGCGTCACGCCGTCCGACTGGCTCTCTATCATCTGCTTGAGCGACTCTATGTTGCCCGATATCTCGTTCACGGCGGCCGACGTCTGCCTGACGCTCGCCACCTGATCGTCGATGTGCCCGGATATGCCGCTGATGTTGGACAGTATCTCGGATATGGCCGAGCCTGTTTCCCGGGCGCTCCGGCTCATCTCGCCTCCGGCCGCGCTCAGCTCGGCATTGGACTTCTTTATGTCCCCTATTATCAGCTGCAGTTTCTCCGTGAACTGGTTGAAGCCCTTGACCACGTCGCCTATCTCGTCGTTGGAGGTCTCCGCTATCCTCTGTGTCAGGTCGGCGTTGCCGCTCGCTATGGTCGTGATGGAATCCTTGACCGTCTGGAGCGGCTTGAACAAGGCTGCGACCAGCAGCACGGTAACCAGCGACGAAATGGCTATGGCCCCCAGCATGACGAGGATAACGGATCTTTTCATCGTGGACAGCGACGAAAAATACAGGTCATAGGGGGCGACGGCGAAGGCCGTCCAGTCCGTACCGGGAATTTTCTTGTAGGATGCTATCAGGTGCACGTTGATGTGCTCGTCCACGAAGTCCTCGACCCTCTCTTCCCCCGCGAAGACGTGGGACAGGACCTTGCCGACCCCCTGGGTGTAATCAAAGCCGTCGGGGTTGTCGTTCTCGTCCACGCCCTCGTTCACGTTGGCGACCGTCAGCTGGGTCTTGTGGTTGATGACCGAAGGGTGCATCCCGCCGCCCAGGTCGATTTTCAGGATGGTGTCGTACATCAGGTTGCCGCTTATTATCATGACCATCGCGCCGATGGGCTGGCCCGCCTTGTTGTAGACCGGGACGCCGTAATGCTGGAGGACGGAGTCCGTGACGGGGCTGAGCGCGGGGTCGGACACGAAGTCCTTGCCGGCGAACGCCTCCTTGAAGTAGGGGCGGGTCGCGAAGTTCATCAGGCGGCCGTCGGCGGTAATCGCGTTGCCGTCCCTGTCATAGAAGGCTATGTTCGCGTAGGGTTCCCCCATCTTGGCGGCTATGCCGGACAGCTGCCGGTTCTTCTCCTCGAGGGAGACGCTCTCGTCCTTCATGAACTCCTGCTCCGCCAGGAAGTGCATGGCCGTGAACTGCTTGGAGTTCAGGGCGGCCACCTGGTTGGCAAGGTCGTCCGCGACGGCCGTCAGGTGGCTGTTGACGCTATCCCTCATCCCTTTTGCCGAAATCTGATATACTATCGCGCTTATCACGAGGTTGGCCACAAGAACGACGGGGAGGAATATCCCCAGCATTTTGACTGTCAGGTTGATTCTTGCGGACTGTTTCTTGTTCATAAGGGCTCCTTGGCGGGCAGACCACCAGTTCCATTATACAGCTTTTTTAAATAAATTTGCAATCAAAAAAACGGAGGGACAGTTTCAGGGACTCCAGTTTTACCGGATGCGCTCGGGATTCCCCGGACTTGCCCAGTTTTTTGATATGCCCTATACTGGATGGAATGCACATGTACGGGAGGCGAATGCCATGAGGAAGGACATTTTGAAAAAGTTTGCCTGTTTGATTTGCGGGCTGCTGCTTGCTGCAGCGGCATCGGCCCAGGGCGGCCCTGCCCAGGCTGGCTCTGTCCAGGACGGCGGGATAATCGTCAACGTAATGGTCCGCGGGCAGGCGTTTTCGTTCAGGCCGGTACCCGGTTCCGCCTTATTCATGGGTGCGACGGAGGTAACCCAGTCGCAGTATGAGGCGGTGATGGGGGAAAACCCGAGCAGGTTCAAGGGGGGCAGCCTTCCTGTGGAACAGGTGAGCTGGTACGATGCCATTTATTTCTGCAACAAGCTCAGCATGCTTGCAGGCTACAGTCCGATCTATGCCGTGGACGGCGAGACCGACGTGGCGAAATGGAACTACGTCCCGAACAAGGGGAACCGCATTGATGGAAAAATCACGCAGGATTTGGATGCAGCAGGATTCCGCCTGCCGACGGACGACGAATGGGAATATGCCGCATGGGGCGGCCAGCGCTACCGCTTTTCGGGGAGCGACAGCATCGACGAGGTCGGCTGGTACTCCGGCAACAGCGGCCATACGACGCATCCGGTTGCGCAGAAGAAGGCCAACGGCTACGGCCTGTACGACATGAGCGGCAACGTATGGGAGTGGGTGTGGGACCCCTGGGCGAACAACCTTACCAAACGGTATTTCCGCGGCGGAAGCTGGTATTACATCAGCATCCACAGCAGCCTGGCCAGCAGGTTTTCGAGCAGGACCTACTACTATGCGTCCCGGCAGGTCGATTTTATAGGATTCCGCATCCTGCTTTCAAGCGGCAAGCAGTAGGAGTGCCCGGCGCGGGGCCGATTGAAAGCCCCGCCCCTTTTCAATATAATTCTTTCCTATGAAAGTATCGCAGATCCCACTTCGCACGCTGAGGGAAGCCCCGGCGGAGGCGACCATAGCCAGCCAGCAGCTGATGCTCAGGGCTGATTTAATCAGGAAACTCGGCAACGGCCTCTACACATACATGCCGCTCGGCCTCAAGAGCTACCGCAAGCTTGAGGCAATCATCAAGCAGGAGCTGGACAAGTCCGGCGCGCTGGAGTTCAAGCCCACCGTCGTCGTCCCCGGCGAAATCTGGAAGGCGAGCGGCCGCTGGGACACGATGGGCCCGCAGATGCTGACCGCCAAGAACCGGCAGGAACAGGACATGGTCATCTCCCCGACGGCGGAGGAAGCCTTCACCGCGATTATGGCGCAGGGGCTGACCAGCTACAAGCAGCTTCCCATCAACTGCTACCAGATAAACACGAAGTACCGCGACGAGATCCGCCCCCGCTACGGGGTCATGCGGGGCCGCGAGTTCAACATGATGGACGGCTACACCTTCAATGCCGATGATGAGTCGCTCGACCAGTCCTACCGCGCCTATGCCGACGCCTACCTTGCGATCTTCAAGCGACTGGGCCTCAAGGTCATCATCGTCAAGGCGGACACCGGCAGCATGGGCGGCAGCGGCAGCGAGGAGTTTATGGTGGAAAGCCCCATCGGCGACGACACCCTCATCCTCTGCCACGGCTGCGACTACGCTGCCAACGTGGAAAAGGCCGCCTGCAAGCCCGACCAGGCGGTGGGCAATGACGGGAAGCCCCAGGTCAAGACCGACCTCCCCGTCGAGGAAGTGGCGACACCCAACGTGTTCTCCATCGAAGACATGGAAAAGTTCTTCCAGTCTACGCCCAAGATGTTCATCAAGTCGCTCGTCTACCGGGTCATCAACTCCACGCTTGACATGGGCAGTGCGCCCGGCGGCAAGGAACTCAAGAGCGTCAAGGACGGGAACCTCACCTTCTACCCGGTCTCCTACGTCTGCGTCGCCATCCGCGGTGACCTGGAGGTCAACGAGGCAAAGCTTGCGGGTGCGCTCAAGGCGAGCGAGGTCTGCCTTGCCGACGACGAGGAAGTGCAGAAGTGGGCGGGTGCCGGGCACGGCTTCGTCGGCCCGCTGACCGTCAAGTGCCCCGTCCTGCAGGACCTGTCCGTCGAGGACATGCACGATGCGATTACCGGCGCGGGCAAGCAGGGCTACCACATCAAGCACGTGGAACCGGAACGGGACTACAAGCCCTGGATGAAGGCGGACGTGCGCACCGCGAAAGAGGGCGACACTTGCCCGGTCTGCGGCGGAAAGTTCTACACGACCAAGGGAAACGAGCTGGGCCACATCTTCAAGCTCGGAAAGAAATACACCGAAAGCATGGGCGTGAGCTACCTGGACAAGAACGGCAAGGCAGCCGTCCCGACGATGGGCTGTTACGGCATCGGCGTTGACCGCGTGCTTGCTTCGATTATCGAAACCCACCACGACGACAAGGGCATCATCTGGCCGGTCAGCGTCGCCCCCATGACGGTCTGCATCGTGCCGATCAAGTACAAGGACGCGATGAAGGACGCGGCGGACAAGCTCTATAACGAACTGATGGCTGCCGGCGTTGAAGTCCTCCTGGACGACCGCGACGAGCGGCCCGGGGTCAAGTTCAACGATGCCGACCTCATCGGCTTCCCCGTCCGCGTCACCGTCGGCGACAAGAACCTGCCCAAGGTGGAAGTCAAGCTCCGCCGCCAGGACGAGGCCGAGCTGGTCCCGCTGGAGTCTGCTGCCGCCCGCATTCAGGAGCTGATTACGGCGGAGTTCGCAGCCCTCGGCTGAGCGATTCCGAGGGGGCACCCGAGGGTAATACAGCCTCTGGGCTGAGCGGTCCGTATTTCGCCTGGGGTGTTCCATTCCCCCGGTTGTGCGTGCAACTCTCGGCTAAGTCTGGGACCTCCACTGCACAAAGATAAAAAGCCCCCGGGCGGCGGACGTCCGGGGGCTTTTCGTTTCCGGGGGCGATTTGCCTCTCGGGGCAATGCTTTTATTACCGGAATAACGAATCAAGTCCGGGGGCGATTCGCCTCCGGGCTGAGGTTGAAACGCTCGGCCGTCTGCACTGCAGGGCCTGGCGTTGGCGTATCCTTTCCTATTTACTTTCCTTCATCTTCTTTCAAATAGAACTTCTTGGCGACGGTGACGGACTCATCGTAGCAGGCGAAGACGGAATCGAGTTTCTTGCCGTCGAGCTTTGGCGTAATCAGGCTGACGAGGGGAACGACGACCAGGCCGCCGAGCATGGCCCATGCGCCGCAGTTGATTGGCGAGGCGAACTTGAGGAAGAGGTTCAGCACGGTGATTCCCACGCCAAACGCGAAGCCTGCCCAGACGGCGGCCTTGGTCACCCCCTTCCAGAAGAGTCCGTACAAGAAGGGCGCGAGGAAGGCACCGGCAAGAGCTCCCCATGAGATGCCCATCAGCTGGGCGATGAATGTCGGCGGGTTGAATGCGAGGATGACCGAGACCGCGATGAAGAAGAGGACGAGCACCCGCATCAGGTGCAGGGTCGCCTTCTCGCCCAGCTTCTTGCACACGGAGTCCTTGAGGAAGTCCAGCGTCAGCGTGGAGCTGGACGTGAGGACGAGCGAGGACAAGGTGGACATGGACGCGGACAGGACGAGGACGACGACCACGCCCAGGAGGATGTCGGGCAGGGTGGACAGCATGGACGGGATGATTCCGTCGTAGAGAATCTTGCCGCCCTCCGCGTGGATCGAGGGATTGTCGAAGAGGCGGCCGAATCCGCCGAGGAAGTAGCAGCCGCCCGCAATGATGATGGCGAAGAAGGTGGAGACGACCGTTCCCGTCTTGACTGCCTTCTCGCTCTTTATCGCGTAGAACTTCTGCACCATCTGGGGCAGTCCCCAGGTTCCGAGCGAGGTCAGGATGATGACCCCCACGAGGTTGACCGGGTCGGGACCGAAGAATGACGTAAAGGCCCCGGACATACCGCGGAGGGCCGGGGTCGTGCTCGATGGGTCGGCGGGAATCTCGGAGAGCTTGGACAGGGCGGCAAGGAAGCCCCCCTGCCCCTTGAGCACCGCAGCGATGACGCAGCAGATGCCGACGAGCATGATGATGCCCTGTATGAAGTCGTTGATGACCGTCGCCATGTAGCCGCCGAGTATGACGTAGAAGGCGGTCAGGACTGCCATGCCCAGGACGCACCACTTGTAGTCTATGCTGAACGCCATGCCGAAGAGCTTGGAAAGTCCCGTGTAGACGGATGCCGTGTAGGGAATCAGGAAGACGAAGACGATGGCGGAGGCTGCCAGCTTGAGGGCGCGGCTGTCATAGCGCTTGCCGAAGTAGTCGGGCATGGTCTTCGCGTCCAGGTGGTGGGTCATGACGCGGGTGCGCCTGCCCATCAGGACCCAGGCAAGCAGGCTTCCGATGACGGCGTTGCCTATTCCAATCCAGGTGGTGGAGATGCCGTACTTCCAGCCGAACTGGCCCGCATAGCCGACGAATACGACGGCGGAAAAATAGGAGGTTCCGTAGGCAAAGGCGGAAAGCCAGGGGCCGACCGACCGGCCTCCCAGCACGAAGCCGTCAACGTCGGCGCTCTTCTTGCGGGAGTACACGCCGACCGCGACCATCATCGCAAAGAATGCGATGAGAAGAATGATGCGAACTAACATAGTTCCGCCAGTATAAAGGATAAGCCCCCCTTGGACAACGGGGGGCGGAACGTTCCGTGCGGCCCTAGATGCTGTTTTCCAGGATTATATCGTCTGCCTCAAGCACGGTGCGCCCGCAGAGGAGGCAGGACCGGTATATGATGTGCTTCAGTTCGCGGATGTTGCCGGGATACTGGTATCCTCCCAGCTTTTCCAATGCGCCGGGGGAGAGTCTTTTGCCTTCATCGCTGGCAAACTGGGAAGCCAAGGAGGGAATGTCGTAGGGGTGCTCCCTGAGCGGCGGAACGTGGAGGGTCACCATGCTTATGCGGTTGTACAGTTCCTCCCGAAAGCTTCCGTTCCGGACGGCCTCGCCCAAATCCTTGTTCGTGGCAAAAATAAGACGGCCCCTGAAAGGCTGTTCCGTGATGCTGCCCACGCGCCTGAAGGCCCGCCTGTCCAATGCGGAAAAGAGCTTGGACTGCAGGTGCAGCGGCAGTTCCCCAATTTCGTCCAGGAAGAGGGTTCCGCTTCCAGCCGCTTCCAGGAGGCCCATCTTGTCTGTGGAGTCCGTATATGCGCCCGTTACCGTTCCGAACAGTTCGCTTTCAAAGAGGGCGGGGGATATGTTCGCCAGACTTTCGCTGATGAAGTTGCCCTTGCGGCCGGACCAACTGTATATCTTTTCGGCCAGCCAAGATTTGCCGGCGCCGCTTTCGCCCAGGAGCAGGATGTCCGCACTGGTCCGTGCTATGGCCCGTGCCCTGTCTTGAAAGGGTTTCCTTTTGCCGCTGGACGTGGAGCTGCCGTTTCCGGAGTGATCCTGCGCAGGAACTGGGGCCGTCTGCCCGCTGCTGGCGGCGAGTCCTGCCTGGATCTCCTTTACCAGCTGCCTGCTTGGCAGGAATATGTCCAGCTCCGTTGCCCGTCCTTCGTAGGTCCATGGGTGGGAAGCCTGTGTATCTGCGTCCGTCAGGAGGAATACGCGGCAGCCGCCTCCGGGGCCGCAGCGGCTCAGGGACAGGAGCGTTTCCAACTCCTTCCTGCTGAATGCGCTGTAGTCCAGCAGCAGGCCGTCTGCATAATATGTTGCGGCCTGTATGGCTGCAAGGTCCTTTGTTTCGATTGCGTTCAGCGTGAACGAATCTTTCAACGCCGCCTGGCAGCTGCGTAGGACGAACGGGGACGGCGTGTAGATGTACAGTTCCATAATCTGCCTCCGAAGGGGGCGGAGGCTAGTCGGTCAGGCGGTTCCAGAGGAGGAGCATCTTGTAGTGGATGAAGGGGAAGAACAGGAAAATCTTGAGCGGTGCCCGCAGCAGTTCCGGCAGGAATTCCAAGCCCTTGTCGAAGGTTTCCTTCTTTACGTGGGCCTTGCGCTCGCTGAATATGGCCACCGCGTCCGGGTAGTACAGGAACATGCTCGTGCTGAACGTTCCCCGCCTGTTGTGGAACCAGCAGAACTTGTCCTTGAGGCCGTCGCTCATTATCACGAGGGAAGGCGAGGATTTACGCACCGCCTCGGTTACGGCGGGATCCTCGGACTTGGGGTAGTAGCCCACGTAGCGGCCCACCACCTGCAGTTCTTTGAAGGTCATGCGGACGTTCCGCTCCGCCGCAAGCAGGGTCTTCTTGTGGCCGCCCAGCAGGTAGACGGACTTGTAGCGGTTTTCCAGCATCGTCATTATGTTCACGAGCGTTTCAAACGGATTCCAGCGGGTCGGGACCGTCAGCTTGAGGAAGCGCGCCCCGCTTATGATGCTTTTGGATGTCGGCAGTATAAGGTCGGCCTGCTGGACGGCCTTGGCGAATTCACTCTTGCCCCGGGCCTTGAGCAGATCCCAGATGGACAGGAACACAATCTGCTTGGGGCCTTCTTTTTCCATGAGGGAGACGATGGCTTCCTCGAAGTCCGCGGGACGGCAGATGTCCACGGGCACGCCCAGCAGCTTTATTCGTTCAATTTCCATATATCCGACTCCATGACCGCGCCCTGAATGATGGCCAGCCCGTACAGGGCCGCAGTCTCGCAGCGCAGTATGTTTGTTTCCAAATGTACGGGGATGAAGCCGGATTCTTTCGCCTTTTCCAGCTCGGACGGTGAAATTCCTCCTTCCGCTCCCACCATAACCGCAATATCGGCATTTTCAAGGGCATTTTTAAGGGGGGAGCTGCGGCCGTTGGCCCGACTGATTGCCCGGCCGGCGGTCTGGCTGATTGCCCGGCCGTTGGCCCGGCTGGCGGTCTGGGCGACAGGAACCTCTTGCACCGCCATCTGAGCCTGCGGGACGAAAGCCCGGGCCAATGCTTCGGACACGGCACGATGAACCGGTAGGGTCCCCTCGCTCCGCTCGTAGAGGACGAAGGCCATCTTTGCAGAACCGGGCGCCGCCGGAACCGCAGTCCCTCGCTCTGGGCCTCCCCGCTCAGCGGCTTCCGGTCCAAGGGCCTCCCCTAGGAGACCGCCTCCCGGCACTTCCTTCCAGAAAGCGAGGGCCTCTTCAAACTTCTTGCAGGGAAGTACTTCGGTCTGCACGGGACTGCCGCTCTGCTCGCGGGCTTCGGTGATGACCTTCTGCCAGCGGCTGTCGGCAGGGGAAGACTTCTTTACCGCGCTTTCGACATTCCCTTTCTGGCAGAATTCTCCCGCGACCGGTATAATTGAAGAAACGCCGCATTCGGTCGCCTGCCGTATGATGAGGTCCATTTTTGGGGGCTTGGGTACCAGTTGGAAAAGATGAAAGCGGAAACGCCCGGCGTTTTCGAGGGGTGCGGCCTTTACCGCGGACAGGAGGGCGGACCCGGCTGGCGGGGCGGACAGGTCGTCTGCGGGACTTCCGGAAGCGTCCGCGGCTTTTGCGGGGCTGCCCGCGAGCGACAGGGTCAGCGTCTTGGACTGGCCGTCCACCCGGGCGACTGTCATGGGCTGCAGGGCCCCCGACGGCAGGCGGACGTACAGCATGTCGCCCTCTTCCAGTCGCAGGACGGAAGCAAGGTAGCGGAACTTATCCCCCCCCACCTTGATGCAGCCGTCGCTGTCAAGCCCTGTCTCTGAAACGAACTGCCTCATTCCGCCTTGGCAGTCTGGCTTTCCTTGGCCAGGCGTTCCGTCTCCAGCTGCTTGAGGTCCTTGGCCTGGGACATGAGGGCGTCGTAGTCCTCCTCGGCAAAGATGCCGAGTGCGGCGTTCAGCTGCAGGTCGTAGTCCAGGTCGTAGAGGGGGCTTTTCTGCGTCCTCTGCACCTCGTTGCGGACCAGCTTGCGGAGCGTCCGCAGGTCCAGCTTGTAGGTCTTCTGCAGCTCCTTTGCGTAGGAGGCAATGGCCACCTCGCCCATGCCCGGGTGGTCTTCCACGTACTTTTCAATCGTGTCGCTGGACATGAGCGTGGAGAACGCCTCGCTTTCCTCGTCGCTGAACTCCGGATAGGCCACTTCCCTGTCCGGGGGGATTCCCACCTTGTCTATGTTGACGTCGGTGGGGGAGTAGTATTTGGCGACGGTAATCTTGAATCCGTCGTTGTTGATGAGCGGGGTCGGAATCTGGACGCTGCCCTTGCCAAAGGACTTCTCGCCCACCAGGTAGGCCCGGTGCGCGTCCTTCAATGCCCCTGCCAGAATCTCGCTCGCGGATGCGGAGGCCCCGTTTATGAGGACGATGAGGGGGATTTCGCCGGGAACCTCGGTGTTGCGCTTGGAGGCCGTGTAGACGCTGTTCTCGTATGCGATGCGGCTCTTCGTGGCGACGATGACCCCGTCGTCGATGAACATGTCGGCGATGTTGTAGGCCGAAGTCAACAGGCCGCCGCCGTTGTTGCGCAGGTCCAGGATAATCGACTTGTAGTTCCTCCGGTACTTGTCCAGCGCATCCTTCACCTTGTCGGCGGTCGTGGAGCCGAACTCGGACAGGCGGATGTAGAGGGTGTCTCGTATCATCCCGGCCTTGACGGTCGGGTTTTCGATGAGGGCACGGATGAGCGTGCAGTCAAATTCCATCTTCTTGCCGCGCTTTATCGTGACGGTGACGGGCTCGCCGACGGTTCCGCGCAGGCGGTCCAGGACCTCGTTCATCGTCAGCGTGGACGTGTCCACCCCGTCAATCTTGATGATGAAGTCGCCGGGCTGTATTCCCGCCTTGGCTCCCGGCGAGTCGTCGATGGGCTGTGCGACCTCCACGTAGGCGGGCTTGTCCGGCTTGTTTTCCGTGGGCTTGGTGATGGAAAGTCCCACGCCGCCGAAGGTGCCGACGGTCTTGTCTGAAAGGCTCCTCCAGTCGTCCTTGGACAGGTACTGGGAATAGGGGTCGTCCAGGGAGTCGATCATTCCCTTGAGCGCGCCCTCGTACAGCTTTTCGGCGTCAACCTCGTCTATGTAGTTCTGCTGTATATAATAGTAGAGCGAGTTGATAATCTCCAGGTACTGCCTGTCCCGCTGGCTCTTCTGGTCGGCGGTCAGGGCCTGCGACTGCGCGAAGCACTGCGAGGCGAATACGGAGACAACAGCGTAGAAAAATATGAACGACAGGGTCCTTTTGAATCCGTGTCTGGATGATTTTGCCTTTTCCATGCCTATAAAATGTCCTTGTTTCCAAATGATTACAAATACTAAGAATATACTTACTTATCGTCAAGACCATCTCCCCGCCTTAGTCCAGATGGAGCGGGGGACAGGGACTGCCTGTACACAAGTTCGTGGACTGCCTATACAACAGGTCCGTGGACTGCCTATACAACAGGTCCGTGGACTGCCTATACAACAGGTCCGTGGACTGCCTATACAACAGGTCCGTGGACTGCCTATACACAAGTCCGTGGACTGCCTATACACAAGTCCGTGGACTGCCTATACACAAGTC
>JAILON010000145.1 GCA_024690865.1 Treponema sp.
TGGGGAACACAGTGTATTGTCCCTCCCCGTGTTTTCTCCTGCACCATGCGTGAATCACTTTATATCCTGTACCGGAAATGCAGGGCCTTCTGCAATTCCCTCTGCTTCTACTTCTGCCGTATATTTCCGATACAGAACGACCTGGTCAGCGCCTGCGCCTTCGAGGGCAAGGGCGGCTTCGGCTGCAACCCCAAGTACATCATATAGAAGCAGGGTAAAAAAACTATAGCAGTCCGCAAAAAGCATATGAGCATCTATCACGATTCCATAAACAACATTGCCCGCTATTTGCTGTCTTCGTTCAACCTGGACAGACTCTGCGATTCCCGCATACTAGTCGCAGGGGCATCGGGCATGATCGGGAAGCCTTTGGTCGATACCCTTATGGAATTAAGCTGCTCCTGCCAGAACCTGTCCGTGACAGCTATGGGGCGGAATGAGAATAGGCTGAGGGAAGCTTTCAAAGGACATCTGGGAAAGGAAGGTTTTTCCCTGCTCGTCCATGACGTGAACTCCCCGTTGGCCGAATCGGGAAGGTTCGACTACATGATCCACGCCGCCAGCAACACGCATCCCCTCCAGTACAGCACGGATCCGGTCGGGACCATAATGGCAAATACAGTCGGGACGATGAACCTGCTGGAATACGCCCGCCGGCATTCCGCGCGGAGGTTCGTCTTCCTTTCTTCCGTCGAGATTTACGGCGAGGCCCGCCCGGACCAGGCCGCGTTCTCCGAGGGCGACCTCGGCTACATAGACTGCAACACCGTCCGCGCGGGCTACCCGGAGGGCAAGCGGTGCGGGGAGAGCCTCTGCTGCGCCTACGCCCGGCAGTACGGCCTTGACTTCGTGGCCCCCCGCCTGTGCCGCGTGTACGGCCCCACGATGCGGTCCGGCGACAGCAAGGCCCTCTCCCAGTTCATACGGAAGGCCGCCTCCGGAGAGGACATCGTGCTCAAGAGCAGCGGCTCGCAGTTCTATTCGTACATAGACGTCTTCGACGCCGTCTCCGCCATCATCGCGGTCATGCTGGAGGGAAAAAGCGGAGGGGCATACAACGTCTCCTCCGCGAGACAGAACGTCACCCTGCGGGAGCTCGCCCAAAAGCTCGCGTCGCTCGCCGGGACGAAAGTCGTCTTTGAAATCCCCGACGACACCGAGCGGGTCGGCTACAGCACGGCGACGCGGGCCGTCCTGGACGGCAGGAAGCTCCTCGGGCTCGGCTGGAAGGAACTTTACGGCATCGACGACGGCCTGAAGCTGACGCTGGACATACTGAGGGAAGATGATTGAACTTGACGGGCAGACGTTGAAGAGACTCCAGCAGGCCGAACTTGAGATCCTCACCGAGTTCGACAGGGTCTGCCGTAAGAACGGCATAAAATATAGCCTTACGGGCGGAACGCTCCTTGGTGCGATCCGCAATGGAGGGTTCATTCCCTGGGACGACGACGCCGATGTCTCAATGCTCAGGGAAGAGTATGAGAAATTCAAATCCGTTCTTGAAAGGGACCTGGACCATGAAAAGTTCTACTTTCAGGATATGACGGAAACTCCGGGTTACCGCTGGGGCTACGGGAAGCTGCGCAGGAAGGGAACCGTGTTCCTTCGGGAGCACCAGGAGGACATGCCGTACGAGCAGGGCGTTTTCATGGACATATTCCCCCGCGACGGGGTCCCGGATGGGAAAATCATGCGGAAAATCCACAAGCTCGCCTGCTTCTGCGTCCGCAAGGTCCTCTGGTCGGCGGTGGGCCGCCATGCCTGCAGGTCAAAGGCCATGCGGATATGGTACTCCCTCCTGTACCGGTTTTTTGGGGACAGGGTATACGGAATCTACAGGCGGCTCGTGAGGGCCAGCAACAGGAACGGCAGCACGGAGCTCGTCCGTGCCCTCACGTTCCCCGTTCCCCTCGGCTATCCAGGCTACAGGCGGGAATGGTACGGAAGCTACGTCGACGTCCAGTTCGAGGGGAGGCCTTTCATGGCGGAAAAGGGCCATATTGAATGGCTTTCCCAGGAATTCGGGAACTACATGGAGCTTCCTCCCATTGAGAAGAGAAAGGTCCATCCCGTGGTGGAGATACAGCTTTGAACGTCGCTCTGCTCACTGCCGCAGGCACCGGGACCCGCATGCACATGGAGCTCCCGAAGCAGTTCCTGCACATAGACGGAAGGCCCGTGATAGTCCATACGATGGAGGCGTTCCAGAGGCATCCTCAGGTGGACGCGGTAATCGTCGTGACGCTGGAGGCATGGATTGACACGGTCCGGGCCTACGCACAGGAATTCGGGATATCGAAGCTCAGGTGGGTCGTCACGGGGGGGACGACCGGACAGGAGTCCATCCTGTGCGGGCTGCGGGAACTGGAGAAGCACTGCAGGGGTGACGACATCGTCATGGTGCATGACGGCAACAGGCCCTTTGTATCTGCAGAAATAATCTCCGACAGCCTCGCGACTTGCCGCCAGTATGGTTCCGCCGTTGCCGCGATGCCCTGCGTCGAGGCAATATTCAGGAGCAGGGACGGGATAGAATCTTCCGACTCCATACCGAGGGAGGAACTGTTCCGTACGCAGACGCCGCATTCTTACCCGCTGGGGAAACTTTTGTGGGCGCATGAGCAGGCTGCCGAGAGGCACATCGTAAACACCGCAGCTACATGCGTCCTCATGAACATGCTGGGTGAGAAAATCTATTTCTCCAAGGGGTCTGACAAGAACCTGAAGCTGACCACCCAGGATGACCTGGACATCTACAGGGCGCTTATCGCGACTCGGGGAAACTGATGCCTTGTTCGGGCGCAGCGGGAGTCTGCCTGTGCTCTTGCAGCTGCTTGTGTCGCCGCATAGACATCCGGAAGAAAATGCAGTATCCTTAGCAGGTCATGCAAAAACTGAGAATAAGGGATTTTGGGCCAATAACGCAAGGTTACCCTGATGCCTTTTTTGATATAAACAGATTCACGGTATTGATCGGTGAGCAGGGTAGCGGGAAAAGCACCGTTGCGAAGGTTTATTCCACATTTTTATGGCTGGAAAAGGATATTTTCCGAAACGACGGGGCCGTCCGTGATTTTGGCATCGATGAGTTCAGGAACCTTTGCAGGAATCAGGGAATTGACGATTATTTCACGGATAAGACGGAGCTGGAATACTCTGGCAATATATGCAATTTCCATGTCAGCAAAGGCAAGTTCGGCATTGAGGTGAAAGGCGGCTCCTATGTACGGCCAAAAATCATGTACATACCGTCTGAGCGGAATCTCCTGACGGTCCTTGAAAACGCCGACAGGATCCAGAAGCTGCCTGTTATGCTCCGCCTCCTCCAGAGGGAGTACCATAATGCCCTCATGGCCTCCAGGGGCAAGGCCATGAAGCTGCCGCTTGACGGCTTCAGAATTCAGTTCAACAGGGATGCAAACACAACCTGGATAATACAGGGGAATACATCCCTTAATATCCTGCATGCGTCAAGCGGTCTTCAATCAGTCGTACCATTAAGTGTAGTCACGAACTACCTTGCCGCTGAGATAAGGAAGCCACATTCTGAATATATGGCGTCCTTCAGCAACTTTGACATAGACAGGATTAAGAACAGAATAAACGAGCTGGTGAACTATGACCGCTCCGTCTATGACCGCTTGGTGGATGTGCTTGAGCGGAACTATGCATATGGGAATACGAAGGGCGTTTCTCCTGAGGATAGATTCTACATTGAGCAGGCGATGCAAAAGTTTATCAGCCTGTGCCTTGCTACCATTGTCGAGGAGCCGGAGCAGAATTTGTTTCCCGCTTCGCAGGCACGGATAATCGAGGATCTGATCCGCACGACCAACACGAAAAGAGAAAACAGCCTGTTCATCACGACGCACAGCCCGTATATTCTTAGCTCGCTGAATAACTATATTTATGCGGCAGAGATTCATGCTAAATGCGGCAAAGGAATTGATGAAATTGACGAAGGCCTGTTCCTGGATATCGCCGATGTTTCGGCATACAAAATTGAAGACGGGACGATAATCGACATAAAGAACTCGGACTATAACCTGATAGACACGACCGAGATTGACAACTGTTCTTCAATGATAAATTCCGCCTATGACAGGCTGGTGGCACTGGATGAGGAATAAAGCTCGTTCACATCCGTTCGAAGCTGCCGAATATGAGGCTTTCGTAACGGGGCCTGACACCAGAAAAATCATCGTGCTGAAAGAAAAGGGCAAGGTGTACAGGGCCTTGAATGACAGCGGCAAGCAGTGTGTCAGCCTGCAAATTGACGGGGGAATTATAAAGGTCAAAGATGACAGCAAGTGCGATAAGGGGCTTATCGTACTTACTGACGGCAAGTTTTATCTGGTAGAGCTGAAGGGCGTCGATGTCTCGACAGCATGCAGCCAGCTGCTTTCAACTTTGAAACAATTTCAGGTCGATCTGAAAGACTGGAACTATGAATACCTGTGCAGGGCTGTTGTTGCGGAAATGCCATCCAAAGAGATTTGTCCGACATCGTACAGGATGTTGAAGAAACTGCTTAAGGACAGGCTTGTCTGCAAAAGCAAGCAGCTTGAGGAGCATATTTAGTACCACAAGAGTGGTGTTTGTCGCAAGAAAAATGCACCTGTGGCTGATTACTTTCTCAAGTATCAATCAGCCATTCCCTGGCTTTCCTATTACAGAAAGAAATACAAGTCGGACAAGACCTTGAAGCCGGACACGAAGAGCGGGCTGGATATCTTCAGAGTGCGGTTGAAAAAAATTACCTGATAAAATAAAAAAAACTTCTGAGAAGAAAAGAACAAGATGCCTCTTTCAAATGAATTTCAAAAAAAAACTTTGTAGGAAGGAATCGGTAAATTGAAAACCTTGATAAAAAAGCTTTATGACCATCTCTGTGATGAAGAATCTAGATGCGTTTTCGCAAATCGCTTAATGTATAGCTTGACCGATGATTTTTCATATATACATAATGTGATAAAAACAACAGAAGAAGGCAGGGTGATAGAAGCTCTTTTTTCTTTACAAACGAGAAAATTTGTTTTTGGCGCAGGTTGGTGGGGAGAAAATATCGTCAGAACTTATTCTGGTATTCATTTTGAAGGATTCATTGACAACAACCCCAATAAAAAAGAATGTGCAGGACTCCCTGTGATTTCTTTTTCTGAGTATCTTGAAAAATATAAAGATGCTTTGATTGTCATTTCTTCGCGTTTGTATTACAAGGAAATCAACGGACAGCTTCTGAAAAATAATATTGACGAAAAAAACATCATAAATTTTGGTGAGCTCGAAAACCGTTTGTCGACTCGGGCCTACTTTGATTTACCAGCATTGGAAACTGCACGCCTTCAGCATGAGTTTTTTGTTGATGCCGGGGCTTTCGACGGTGCAACGACTTTAGCGTTTAAGCAGTGGGCAAAAGGTTCTTTCGCCGGGGCTTATATATTTGAACCTGACTTTGAGAACGTTAAGAAACTGAATGAAAATATCTCCTCCATACTTGCAGTAAACAGGGGGGGGGGGTACCTATTTCAAAAAGGCCTATGGGACAAAACCTCCAGCCTCCGTTTTGTACAGGGGGATGGTGCACTTTCAAAAGTCTCCGAGGCAGGAAGCTTGAATATTGCATGTAAAGAAAATAAAGGCGTAACCGAAGTAGAGGTTCCTGCCTGCGCTTTGGATGATGTTTGCAGTGACAAGGATGTTACATTCATCAAAATGGACATCGAAGGCTCGGAAAGACAAGCCCTGCTTGGTTCAAGAAAAACAATAAGGCGATGCAGACCGAAGCTTGCGATAAGCATATACCACAAGAGCGAGGATATGTGGGTATTGCCGGACCTGATTCTTCGTATGAATGAAGGTTATAGGTTTTATCTGCGGCATTATTCTCTTGCTGGTGAAGACACCGTATTATATGCAATACCATAAGAAATGTGGACAGAATTATAAAACTGCATTCACAAAGTTGTATATTGACGAGTATTTTGAGACATAATATGAATTTTATTCGGAACTGCAATTTAGTTTACAGCCACCTTATGGACGAAGAGTCCCGATACATATTTAGAGAGAGGCTCCTGTGGTCTGCCACGAATGACATTTATCATATCCGCAATGTCGTAAATATCCTCCCGGAGGGCAGGTCTTTTTCTGAGGCTATAAACAAGACAAAATCTTTCTTCATCTGGGGAGTGGGAGCATGGGGAAGAGATTTGGCATTGGTATATGGAGACAAATGCTCCGGATTTATAGATAGTAACAAGTCGAAGCAGGGAACAGAGATACTTGGGCGTAAGGTTTTCTCTCCCGCCGAAGCCCTCTCCGGGGGGGGGCAGAAAATAATCGTAGGAACAAGGCTGTATTACGAAGAAATAAAGAAGCAGGCAATTGCTCTGGGGACTCCCGAAGAGAATATAATCAATGCAGGGGGGACGATAGACCTTCTCTCCAAAAAACAATATTTCAATTTAAAGGAGCTGCCGCATGATAAAGATGAGGTGTTTGTAGACGTAGGCTGTTTCGATGGTTCCACGTCACTGCAATTTGCCCGATGGAGCGGCTCTTTTCAGAAAATAGTTGCTTTGGAGCCTGATGAGAAGAATGTCCCCAAATGCACGGAAAAGCTGGATGATTTCATCCGGAATGGAAAAGTTGAGATCATAAATAAGGGTGCATGGTCAGAGAATACGACCTTAAAATTCTCGTCTACCCAGAACGGGGCATCGGTTCTATCTGACTCTGGGGAGAGCATCGTCGAGGTTGCAACGCTGGATTCGGTCCTTGCCGGGAAGCGAGTCACTTTCATAAAAATGGATATAGAGGGCGCGGAGCTGGAGGCCCTGAAGGGCACCAGGACTTGCATCAAAGAGAACAAGCCCAAGCTGGCTATCTGCGTATATCACAAGCCGGAGGATATTGTAACCTTGCCACAACTTATCCTTGATATGAATCCAGACTACAGGTTGTATCTGAGGCATTATTCTCTGTCAGCGGCGGAAACTGTGCTATATGCGGTTTAGGTTTTGAAGCCTTGTCGGTGAATGAAATCGGGTGAGGTCCAGCTCTGCGACTATGACGGGACGCTGGCCGTGACGAAACCAGATGGAGCGGAGAAGAATAAAATGTCAGAAATAAGGCAGCTGAAATTTTCAGATTCAGAAACAAAGAAACTTTTGCAGAACCTTTTTGATAGCGGAACCCTCGTACCATTTATAGGGAGTGGCTTTACAAAAGGGTTTCGGTGTAGTTCTGGAGAATGCGTTCCAGATGGAAACATACTTATTTCAATGATGCGAGCCGAGTTAGAGAAATTTTCACCAGAAAAAGCTCGCCTTGTATACGAAGGGACAAAATTTTCAAAAGTTGCCAAGTACTATTTAAAATATGTTCCCCAAGAACAAAGATTAAAACTATTCCAGCGATATTTTACAGGTGTTAATATAAATGATGAAAGAAAAGAATTTCTTTTGAGCGGATGGGCGTATATATTTACGCTTAATATTGACGATGGGATAGAGAGAACCTTAAGTGACTTTGAACAAATATTACCATACAAACCTTTAAATCTAAAGTTCGCAAAAACCAACCGTTGTATATATAAACTGCACGGTGATGCAAAATATGAGGTAAAGTATCCAGGCCAAAAGAATCTGGTGTTCAGCGAAGAGCAATATCTTTTGAGTCTCAGAGATAATGCTGATTTATTGTCCATAGTTCAGTCAGATTACAAAACAAAATCTATCCTCATATTGGGATGCAGTCTTGATGATGAGATAGACTTGAAATATGCAGTCATGACGGATGACGGGTTTGATAGGAGCAAAAATCACAGACTGTTCGTAACTGACCATGAACTTGATGAGGATACACTGGAAAATTTGGAGGATATTGCAGTAAGCGAAATTATTGTTGTTGACGATTATGGGTCATTTTATTGCAGCTTCCCAAAGTCTTCAAGGAAAATGACTCTGTTAGACACTTACAGGTTCACGGGATATATTAAAAACAATGATAAAGATGCAAATATAAATTATTTCTTAGGTTCTCCATTTCAAAACAATGGGAACAAGATTGTTAAATACACGGCGATGATTGAGCGTGACATTGAGCATGAAAAGCTTCATTCGATTATTACGAGCGACACAATACTCGTAATTGGTCCTCGTCTCTCAGGAAAAACAACTTTTCTTGTCAATATTTTACCACAACTTTCTTCTGCTCCAGTATTTTTCTTTTCCTCTGTCATAATGTTGTCCGTGGATTTCATGAATGAAATTTGTTCACTTACAAACTCAGTCCTCGTCTTCGACTCAAACTCAATATCACCAGATAATACGAATGAATTCAAGAAGATATTAAAAATCTCAAAAGAACAAGGTAATAAGATTATAGTAGCGGCGAACAAATCTGACAAACTGTTTATGGCGTTTTATACAAACCTGCAATTTGATGCCTATATTGAGATAGACAAACGTCCAACATCAGATGAACGATTTAAAATAAATTTAGCATCTGAACCTTTCGGCATCCCAAAATTTCCTGAAAAGACATCATTTATTGATAACATAGCAACTTTAAGTTCATCAATCTTTAAAAGCAGGAAGAGTGTATTTCCCGACATAATGAATGCGGAAGTAAGCGAGCAGGAGGTGGTTTTGCTTATTTTGCTTGCATCGGTTGGAAAGGTTTATTATATCACATTGCAACATCTTGGTATGTCCGTGGGGGGTGTAGAGAATATTGTTAGAAAGTATTCCCCTGCATTGGAACTTTATGATTCAGATTTGGTTGAAGTACATATGCATTCAGGTTTAAAAGTTGTCGCGAACTCACGCTACTGGATAATAAATTTACTATCATCTCTAACTAAGACAAACCGTGCGATAATAATAGATTCTATTATGAAAATTGTAAAGAGACTGTATTTCTCAGTTGACAGTTCTTATTGTGCGAAGCAGGTCATACTTTTTGATAATCTCAATGCAGTTTTTTCAGTTAATGACGGAGCCGCATCCCTCGCAAATAACGTCTATGAGAAACTACAACCTTTTCTGAATCATGAACCAGACTATTGGCTACAGCGGGCCAAGAGCATTCGGATTCTTTCCAAAAGAAAAGGGGAGCTTATGCAGGCTAAGGAATATGCGTACAAAGCATATCTTGACTTTGAGCAACTGGGGAAATATTCAGAAAAAGCTGTGTTGACACTTGCCATGATTTCAGGAAAAATATGTAGACTTGATAACTATAATACACAAGATTTTGTCTGCGATGCTATTGATTGGTATTATCAGGCATTGATATCAGAAAAGAACGTCGTCTACAGTGGCACCCTTGTTGCGAATGCAAGAATCGGAAGGGCGAAGGATGATTTGTTTTGTCTTGTAAATTATCTCTGGACGAATAAAGATAAATTTGCAAATCAAAACAAAAAGGTTTCCTATATATTTACCCAGGTTATACCAAATAGAGACATTTGAGCTGATACTTGACTTATGATTTCAATGAATATCTCTCTTTTGGATTCTCCATAAACGTATTATTGAAAAAATAAAAGTTTTGCAATTTCTTGTTGCAAATTCATTCGCTGGAATAACCCATTATGCTTTTTATAACTGGAAGCGGTCAGTATGTCCAGCCGGACAGGATGGAGCTAGCGTTAAAGAAAACATACTGAGACTGTGCCTTGGGGAATTGGGAGATAGCTGCAACTCCTTCTGCCAGGTATGTGGTGGCTGCGGGGATGGCAACCCTGATTTCGTTGTGGCCGGGGTACAAGTACGAAAGAACTGAAACGCGTTTTTAAGGATAACGAAGATTCCGCTCTGCGCCTACGACGGAATGCTGGTGATTACAAAATAATAAAGGATGCAGGTATTTGCTTGTTTCAGCTTATTTCGAATGAATAATTACGAAAAAGATAATCTGAAACTCAGGAGAATATGAGGATCGGTTATAAATTCTTTTGTCAAATCTGCAGTGGTTACAGTAATGATAATCCTAATTTCGCAGGGGCATAGAGAGTAGATGAAAGGGTAATTACACTAGACAATTTTTAATTTGTTTATGACCCCGACATCCAGAGGGAATGTTTAACATTTTTGATTAATTTAACTTAAGGCATGTTTAACACACAGGATGAATTGTTATGGCAACGGTGATGGAAGAAAGAATACTTAAATTTTTGAAAGAACGTAATGACGGGCACTATCATAGTGTCGATTTGCTTTTTTCAGATTTCTTAAAATTTAATGTAGATGAATTTATTGAGAATCAAAAGGTAATTCGAGAAGCAATAAATAGTTGTCTAGAAAAAAGTTTCATTGAATATGATGAAAGACCTGAATACTTTATACATATAACTGCAAGTGGAAGAAATCAAGTACAATAAATTACAATTTTGTCTTGCCTTTTTCGGGCGGGGCAGCTACTTTCATCAAACAAAAAGGTCATTCCATGAAAAAAATCATCTGGGGCACAGGGATGTATGGGCGGAGGTTTGCCCATTCTCTGGGCAGGGACGGCTTCGACAGCTTTATCGACAGAGACAGGTCCAAAACCAGCAGACTCCTGCTCGGAAAGCAGGTGTTAAATCCCGACGACCTGGATGAGGACGACTGGAAGGGCAGCTTTTTCTATATACCGTTCAACTACAAGGTCGAGATTGCAACCTTTCTTACGTCGAAAGGCCTGAGAGAGGGCAAGGACTACCGGTCCTACGGGGCTTGGTCGTACTGCCGGAAAGACGAAGCTCTGGAGGAGCTGGAAGCCTATAAGGTGGAACTGCAAGGGCTCACGGAACACGGCATTTCAACGCTATTCATGGGCATGACATTACCTAGGCGGGGATATGAGAATGTAATCCGGGGACTGCCGCCGGACATGGCCGTAATTCTGGAAGACATGTGCGGAGAAGACGTATGGAATGAGGAGTTGCTTGGCCATCCTGTGGTAAAGGCCCCTGCTTTCATGGATCAGTTTATGCTTGTCCGTGCATTACGAACATATGAATCCGATGATGATGCCGAAGTGGAGGGCAAAAGCTACCTCACGGAAACGGTGAAAAAAATAGAAGTTGATTTCGAAGAAGCTGATGAAGGCGATTGCCGACTAGCTGTCAGCCTGACATACCGTTTTTATCTGGAAACGCTGGAAACGCTGAAGCCCAAAAACATAATCTGCATCGGTTCGGTCAGTTCGGAACACCGAATCCTCAGGAGAATGTGTGCCGAGCGGGGAATAAACGTTGTGTTCACTCATCCCGGCGTCCTGCCGGGCACGCTGGCGTTCGACGTCAGCGGCGAAGTCGGAGAGAGCCTCCCAGCCCTACGCAACGACAAGTTCAACCGACTGCCTATTTCTCCACAGGACATGGAGCTGGCATCGGACATCTGGAACTGGCTGTACAAAAGTGGACTCAACAGGAAGGTGCAGCCTGCGGGGGGCATCCCGGTGGACGCGGAAGCCCGCATTGTAAAGGGGCGGCCGACCGTCCTGTTCATGGGACAGAACGACTCATATTCCTATATGGTGCCGTATACAGAAGAGACAAGGAAATACTGGTCGCCAGTGTTCAAGTCGTCCGAGGAGGCGGCCTCATTTCTTGCAGGAATCTGCGAGAAGAACGGCTGGAACTTCATCTACAAACCGCACCCGATGTACTCGCACCCTGAGCAGGCGGCAAGGCTTCCGGCAAACACGATATTCATCGAGTTCGGGAACATCAATGACATCATTGACTGCTGCGACGTTGCCATAACCATTGTCTCAACAGCGAATTATATCGCGCTCATTCGAAAAAAGCCGGTCGTCATGCTGGGCTACAACCAGATACGGGGGAAGGGATGCTGCTACGAGGCCTACGAGGAAAACAGGATAGAGGCCGCCGTCAAAGAAGCCCTGGAAAAAGGTTTTACGGAGGAACAGCAGCGGAACTTCCAGACGCACATCGCACAGCTGGTAAAATACTACCTGTACGATGACATGCAGCCGAGGGAACTGCGCTACGGCAAGGCGGCTCCGAAAAGCTTCGAAGATTTCTACGAGCTGAACAGGCTTCTTCTGAAGGATACGAAACAGGAACACTAAAAATGACCGACTTCATGAATGACTATGCTGATAAAGTTACCGGCGGCATCCGGGAAATGCAGGTCACCGACGGGCAAGGGCGGAAGCTGAGTGCGCAGGACGGACTTGAGGCGTGGGCGACGAAGGCGAAGGAAGTCCGCGACAAGCTGGGCGGCCTGACCTTCTTCTGCGGCAACGGGGCCAGCGCGACAATGGCGGAGCACATGTCGCACGACTGGTTCCAGAACGGAAGGATGAACACGACGACCTGCTCGGAGACGGCGCACCTGACGGCGATTGCAAACGACATCTCCTATGAGGACGTGTTCAGCTACAGGATAGGGCGCATCCTGTCCGAAAAAGACATCCTCGTGACCATCTCGTCCTCGGGGAATTCCCCGAACATCGTCAAGGCTGTCCGGACCGCCCGGGACAAGGGTGCCTACATAATCACCCTGTCCGGCAAATCCGGTGACAACCAGTCGAGGAAGCTCGGCGACCTGAACTTCTGGGTCCCGCTCGACACCTACGGGCTTGTCGAAAGCGCGCATGCGGTCATCCTGCACGCCGCGCTGGACCTCTTCCTTGAGACGTACATGGGAGGAATGCACTGATGAAGGTCGCGGTCGGAGCATCCTCCTTTGCTGACGGCAGCAGCCTTCCCATGAAGGAGCTGGCGGACAGGGGCATGGAGGTCATAAAGAATCCGTTCGGACGCAGGCTGACCGAGGACGAGACGATAGCGCACCTGCAGGGCGCGGACGGACTTCTGGCGGGGCTCGAGCCCCTGAACGAACGGGTCTTCGCCGCATCTCCGCAGCTCAAGGCCGTCGCCCGCATCGGGATAGGCATGGACAACGTTGACCTGCAGGCGGCGGAAAGGCACGGCATAAAGGTTTCCAACACGCCTGACGGACCGACGGAAGCCGTCGCGGAGATGACGCTTGCCATGCTCCTCACGCTCATACATCAGGCAAAGCCGTCCGACGCCGACATACATGCAGGTATCTGGAAAAAGCGGATGGGAAAGTCCATACGGGGCCTTCGCGTCCTTGTCGTCGGCTACGGGCACATCGGCAGAAAAGTTGCGGACCAGCTGAAAGCACTGGGTGCGGATGTCCGTGTCCATGACAAGTACCTGCCCGGTGCCTCCGATACTACGCTGGAAGACGGGCTTTGCTGGGCCGAGGCCGTCACCCTGCACGTGAGCGGCAGGGACGAGGTAATCGGGGAACGTGAGCTGGGGCTGATGGCTCCCGGCTGCTACCTGCTGAACAGCGCACGGGGGGCCGTCGTGAACGAAGATGCGCTGTACGGTGCGCTGAAAGACGGACGGCTCGCGGGCTTCTGGGGCGACGCGCTCTGGCAGGAACCCTACGGCGGGAAGATATGCGGGTGCGGCAACACCATTCTGACCCCGCATATCTGCACATACACGGAGACATGCAGGGCGAGCATGGAGATGGAAGCCGCACGGAACCTGCTGCGGGACCTTGGAATATAGAGTACGGGAATATAAACGAATGAACGATTACAAGATGATTGCCATGATTCCTGCCCGTCTGGGCTCGAAGCGGATACCAAAGAAGAACATCCGCTACATGCTGGACAAACCGCTCATCCAGTATCCCATTGATATGGTCAGACAAACCGGCCTGTGCGCTGATGAGGTATGGGTGAACACTGAGGATGATGCGCTGGGAAAGGCTGCCGAGGGCCTGGGGGCCCTGTTCCATAAAAGACCGCCAGAGCTGGCAACGGATACGGCTACAAACAGGGAATTCACCTATGAGTTCATGCAGAAACACGCATGCGATTATGTTGTCATGGCAAACACGACGTCACCCCTGCTGAGGCAGGAGACCGTTGCCAGTTTTTTCAAATATGTTCAGGATAACGATTTTGACACGGTGCTTTCCGTCGTGACGGAAAAAGAGGAGACCTTCTTCGGTGGCAGGCCCCTGAACTTCTCGCTGGCTGAGAAAGTGAACAGCCAGCGGCTTGCCCCCACGCAGAAGATTGTGTGGGCACTGACCGCATGGAAGCGTTCAACTTTCATGCGCCTTCAGGAGGAAGGAGTGAACCCGGTGTTCGGCGGGAGGTTAGGCTTGTTTGAGATTCCGAAGGACGAATCGTGTGATTTGGATACAGAGGAGGACTGGCGGATTGCGGAGGGAATCCTGACGGCACGGAAACAGGAATCATCAGCCAGATATATGGAGCTCCGATGACTGACATGCATGAAGCAGAGGAACTGCTGCAGCTGGCAAAGTCCGCAGCGGCAAAAGCCGGCAACCAGCTGATGGAACTAAAGGACCGGTCCGCCGCATCCTCAAACGGCAGGGACATCAAGCTGGATGCGGACAGACTTTCCGAGGACATCATCATCGGGCAATTCTTGGCACGCGATACAGATTACAGCATCCTGTCCGAGGAAAGGGGCTTGGCAAAGCGCACGGACGGTAGCCGGATCTGGATCGTTGACCCGCTGGACGGGAGCGCGAATTTCTTCAGGGGACTGGACGAGCTGTGCTGCATATCAATCGCACTGTGGGAGGGAGATACTCCCCTGCTCGGAGCCGTATACAGGTTCGGGTGCGGCGAGATGTACAGCGGCATCGTCGGAAAAGGTGCATGGAAAAACGACAGGGAAATAGCAACGTCAGGCACGGCGTCCGTCAGTCAGGCCGTCCTTGCGACGGGATTCCCGGTTTTCAGGGATTATTCCGATGAAAGCCTGAAGGCATTCGTCACGGACATACAGAGGTTCAAGAAGGTCCGCATGCTGGGGGCCGCCGCGCTCATGGGTTCGTTGGTCGCGGAGGGAAAAATGGACGCCTACATGGAGGACGGAATCATGCTCTGGGACATCGCCGCGTCGGTTGCAATCGCGAAAGCTGCGGGAGCCGTTGTCCCGGATCATATCTGCCTCCCCAAAAATGACGATTACCGCTGCCTCTGCAGGATATTTGCCAGCCAGGCGCTGGCAGAAGATTATACGGGACGGCCATAAGATGATACATACGAAGATTGAGAAACTGATGAGATACCTCAGGGGGGAAGTGTGTCCGGGCATCGAGGCATTCCTGAAAACCATCAGCGCGGACATGGCTGACGGGGAATATGAGATACTCGGTACGGAAGCGTTTGCAAGGGTACAGACCTATGACACGGTTTCCCCGGAGGAAGGCAGAATAGAGGCGCACGACGTCTACGCCGACATCCAGGGGACGATATGCGGTGCGGAAGGAATCAGCGTGTATGACAGGGAGTGCCTGCGCCCGTCGGAACCGTATAATGAAGGCAAGGACGTGCAGCATTACGGGCCGGACGGGGCAGTGCCGCTTGCCCGCATCAGCAACCTGCCGGGATACGCAACGGTGCTGCTCCCCAGAGACGCGCACCGCCCCAAAGAAAGGGCCGGCGATATAAAAGAAGTGAAGAAATTCGTCATCAAGGTGAAGGCCGGGTATGTTGACGGCCTATAACTACTACGAGCCGGAAGAGGAGAACCGGGTCAGGAAGAACCTGAAGGACAGCGCCCTCTTCGAGCGGGAGCTGTCCCTGGCGGAGCGCTACAGCGGCTGTCATCCCAGCGGTACCGTCTTCCGGGAAAGCTGTCCCCTGTGCGGGAGCGCTTCCGTCCATCCCTTCTATGAGAAATGGGGCGTGCGTTACGTGCGCTGCGGGTCCTGCGCCAGCGTCTTTGCGGACGTTTCGCAGGAAGCTGCGGAGAACTTCCGCGGCATGGAGGCACGGCGGGAGCTGCGCCTGTCGGAGGCGTATCAGGCCGAGGCGGCGTCCGCACGTTTCATGATGTGGCAGGAGACGCTGGACTGGCTGCGCTTCCGTTCCTACCGCTACCTCGGCAGGAACGGGGGGCTGGCCGTATGCGATGCAGGCTGCCGCTGGCGGGGATTCAGGGACATGCTGCTGTCGTCGGGCCTGTGCGGTTCCTATCAGGCGTTCGATTCCATACTGGACGATGCCGGCGGCATCCCGGTTCCCGGTCCCTGCGGTACGGCCGGCGACTGCGGTACAGGCGGCGGGGCGGACATCATGCTCGCGCTGGACTACATGCAGCAGCTCCATTCGCCGGACGGTCTGCTGGCCCTTGCGGGGGAACACCTGAAAAAAGGCGGCCTGCTTGTCATCAGCACGCGCCTGGGCACCGGCCTGGACACGCTCCTGCTGAAGGAGAAGAACCGCAACGTTTTCCCTTACGAGCACATCCTCCTGCCTTCCCGGGAAGGAATCAGGGCCATGCTGGAGAAAGCCGGCTTTGAGGTGCTGGAGTTCACCACCCCCGGTACGTTCGACGTGAACTACATCAAGGCGAACCTCGGGGCCGTATCCGAGACGGCCGAGTTCGTGCATTATTTTCTTTCACATTCCACGCCGGAACTGGAGGCGGAATTCCAGCGCTTCATCCAGAAGGCGGGCCTGAGCTCCCACGCGCAGGTGATAGCTAGGAAGACGGCATGAAAAGGATTCGCACGGCAATAATAGGCATGGGGCGCATGGGGCGGACCCGCTATGATGCCATGATGAGGCACGGCGGCTATGAGGTCGCTGCGGTGTGCGACAGCGACGGGCAGGCGCTCGGCGGCTTCCGGGAACAGGCCTATACGGACTGGCAGGAATGCCTGGACGAGATAAAGCCGGAGGCCGTCATGGTCTGCACGGTCAACAGGGTAATACCGGACGTCGTCTGCCATGCGCTGGAGCGGGGAATCGCGGTCTTCTCCGAGAAGCCGCCGGGACGGACGCTGGACGATGCGCTCAGGATGCAGGAGGCGCAGGAGCGGACGGGGGGCATCCTGAAATTCGGCTTCAACCACAGGATGCACGAGTCGGTCATAGAGGCGAAGGCCCTCATTGACTCGAAGATACTCGGGGAAATCGTCTGCGTCCGCGGCGTGTACGGCAAGGCCGGAAGCGAGAACTTCGCCCGGGAATGGCGCAACCGGAAGGACCTGTCCGGCGGAGGAATCCTCCTGGACCAGGGAATCCACATGCTGGACCTGATGTGCTACCTGACCCGGAGCGACCTGCACGTCGTCAACGCGAACGTCGGGCACCTCGTGTGGAAGGAGCTTGAGACCGAGGACTCGGCGTTCGCCATGCTTGAGACGGACCGGGGGCAGCCCGTCTCGCTCCATTCCAACGCAATCCAGTGGCGGCACAAGTTCGACATGGACATAATCTGCACGGACGGCTGCATCGCCCTGAACGGACTGCTCACCTCGACGCGCAGTTACGGCGAGGAGCGGATCAGCTACTACCGGAAGGACCTTGCGATGCGGACGGGCCGCCTGGGCAAGCCCAAGGAATACACGATGTGCTTCGACGAGGACCACTCCTGGGACTACGAGATGGCGGAATTTTACAGCGTGGTGGCGGAAGGTGCGCCGGTCGCCAACGGCCGGCCGGAAGAGGCCGTCCGCGTCATGCGGCTGGTTCAGGAGATATATAAGTGCGGAGAAGAGGGAAAAATTAGGTGAGTATCGATTCAAAAGATATAAAAAGGAAAGTTTCAATTATCACAGTTGTATATAACGCTGTAAAAACGATAGAGCAAACTATACAGAGCGTCCTATCACAGTCATATAAGAATATTGAATACATTATTATAGACGGAGGTTCTACAGACGGAACTTTAGATGTAATAGAAAAATATCGTAATAGTCTTGCGTACTTTGTAAGTGAATCAGATTATGGCATTTACGATGCAATGAATAAGGGGATAAGAAAAGCTTCAGGAGACATTATAGGGCTTTTAAATGCAGATGATTGGTATGAGCCAAAGGCTATTGAATACGTTGTAAAAGCAAAACAAGAATCAAACGCAGGTATTATTGTTGGAAAAACCTTTATGGTTGATGAATTCGGGAACAAATGGTTGTACATGAACTGTAATAGTTCTGAAATGTGGAAAGGTCGTATGCCTGGATGCCATCAAGCAACTTTCATTGAAAAAAAAGTCTATGACACAATTGGCCTATATGACACAAACTATAAACTTGCAGCAGATTATGGATTCGTTTTGCAAGCATATCATATGGGAATACGTTTTTTTATGTTGGACGCTGTGGTCGTTAACTATCGTATTTCTGGAAAATCATCTGTAGATAATATAAGACACACTGAAGAACATAACGCAATACTCAAAAGATTTATCGCTAAGTATCCTGATAAGATTTCTATTATAGAAGAACAATGCTCTAGGAATCTTGCTTTCGCAAAATTTCAAGTGCTTTTTGCTAGAAGAACTGATTTGTTTTTTTCTGCATTAAGTGCAATGGGTATAAGCCATAATGAAGCTTTCGTTGTCTGGGGGGCATCAAAGTGGGGGCATAAAATAGCAGACATCTTGTTGAAAAATGGATTTAACGTTTTATATTTCGTTGATAGTGATAAAAATAGATATGGCGACCAAATTTTCGGAAAAGATGTAAAATCACCGCAAAATCTGGAAGCAGAAAACGCTGTTGTTTTTGCTGCGACGAGAAACTTCGATTTGGAGATTAAAGAAAAAGTAAAAAGTTATAGAAACTCTTCTCTGAGATGCATAATGCTTCGAGATATTGTTGACATTTATGCAGAAGCTTATGATAAACAGACTTTGCTACAGTCATAAAGAGGTATTTGAAAAAAACAGGCGGTTCATGTTGGCGGACAGCTGCTGTTCGGCATAAAGGGGGAACAGTGGAATGCATCTATAACCTGTTTTTATAGTGACTATTGGGTCAGAGCAATCAACGAGTTGAAACGGAAAAACTTCAAGAGTGTTGAAGACGGAGGGGATTGGTGAATATACAGGCTTCTTTTGTGAATGATGCAAATGCCCTTCTGGACAGTGCCTTTTCAGGAGACAATTTCAAGATTGTCAACGGGATGGCAAAGAATAAAAAATGCATCATATTTTGCTCGGGGAATGGTCTCTGGTTTCCCGACACAGACGGATGCTTCAGGCAGACTATCATAAGCAATGACCGCTACGAGTGGAGCACGACTGCTTCCCATGTGCTGGATTACGTTGAACGGCTTATTTTCATACGGGACCTGCATAAATGCTGGTATGCAGGGGGAATCAATGACAGGATAGATTCCATCGATAAGCTCGCAGACTTCCTTGCTGAACTCTGCAGGGGATTCAGAACCGTTGTAACCGGAAACAGTGCAGGCGGATACATTGCAAGCCTGCTGGGATACAAGCTGCATGCAGATTTTGTGCTGAACTGGAGCGGTCAGTGGAACATCTGGAAATGCGGCAGCGTTACAGAAGACTACTTCTTCGTGAAAAAATATGCTTCCGATGAATCACGAGCCCGATATTATGATATCGTTTCCCTGCTGCAGGACAGCACCGTTCCCGTCTATTATTTTTATCCAGCCCACAGCGAACAGGATATAATTCAGTATGCATGTGTAAAGAATCTGCCCTCTGTCTACCCTATAGCACTGGACAGTGCACGGCATGGGGCTGGGGTCGGAAGCAGGGAATACTTTGCACTGCTCCTGTCGGACCCCCTTCAGCTGCAGGAATTGTACGAAAAAGCTTCTGGGAACCTGTTCGCCGTAGCCGAACTTGAAGCGTTGATAGACACGCTTCCCATGGCAGTACAGTATCATGAATTTGATGCGCCCTTGTCTGGAGCTGACAAAACAAAAATTTACCGAGAGATACTTTTAAAATGGGTCCGCATACAGCAGCAGGGGAAAAGTCTTTTCGGCAATGACCAATTCAGTAAAGTAACGAATTTTGCCGTATATGGGCGGGGGGGGGAATCCAACCTTCTTATCGAAGAACTGAAGCTTGCACATAAAAGCATCTGCTGCATTGTGGAAAGCAATCCTTCTTCTTCAGACTACGAAGGCTATCCCGTTGTTAAACCTGATGATTTGAATGAATCCGTTGAGGCGGTAATCGCTGTTCCCTGCTATGCCATGGATGCAATACGGTCTGCGCTTTTGAATGCAGGCTACAACGGCCTGATATGTGGGCTGGACGAACTTCTGGAACAGGCTGCTATTAGTTAGCTAGCATCGGAGGAGCCCTGTCGCCATATGTTCCGTCTGCACAGCACAGTAATACACACTGTATTGTTTCTATAGCATAAATATCAAAACCAGACATAAAAAAACGAAACGACAGAAAGAAAGCGGATAACTATGCGGAAAGTTTTATATATAGGCCATTCGTTTCACCTAAAAACAAAATCATCACATTTTTTTATCGATTTGCTAAAAAAACGGTTCGATATTAAATTTCTATGGATTGATCCATATACAGAATCATATGAGGGGCTGGAAGATGCAAAAGGACAGTCATTTGACATGATTATCCTATGGCAGATGGCTTTAGCCCCTCATTTCCTGTATCGGAATTTCACATTCACAAAGGCCATCTACATACCAATGTATGATGGCGTCTCTAATCTGGAAGGACCGAAGTATTCGCTGTTCACAACCTATAAAAACTTTGGAATAGTCTGCTTCTCAAAGACACTCTATGAGGGCTTAGTTAGCCGTGGGTATGATGCTGTTTATGTCCAATATTTCCCAGAACCGCAGACAGTAACCGAGTGGGGAGATACGGAGTCCATATTTTTCTGGCAGAGACTAACCTCACTGAACATCCGCATCGTCACAAGGCTTCTGCCAAATCTTTCCATAAGGCATATCCATATTCATAAAGCACTTGATCCGGGAAACCGATTTGTTCCCCCTGATACAGATTCAAGGTATTCATATACCTATTCCGAATGGTTCGAGGACAGACAGGATATGGATAAGGTGCTCTGCGACTCGGCAATATACATAGCGCCAAGATTTATGGAAGGAATAGGCATGGGATTCCTGGATGCAATGGCACAAGGAAGATGTGTCATAGCTCCTGACGTTCCGACTATGAACGAATATATCGTAAACGGAAAAAACGGCCTGCTCTATGACATCAAGGCCATACAGGCTTTAAAAAAAGCAGACGTCCGTGCAATGCAAAAAAATGCATTGAAAACCATAGCAGATGGATATAAGTGCTGGCAGAAAGACAAAGTAAGGCTTCTTGACTGGCTTGACGAATACTGTGAGAAGCCTCCTCGGACTATTGAGACAGCGTCCGAAGATTTCAGTTTGGAGGTTGCAGCGCTTGAGGAGAAGACCAGAAAGCTCTCGCAGTATTTCCGCCTCCTGTCAAAATGGCTTGACGTCGAGATTCAGGCAGCTGACTTCTTTGCATATTTCAGAAAACGGGGCATTCAGACCGTCGCCATATACGGAATGGGGCGGATCGGTAGGCTCATTTATGACAAGCTCAGAAACTATGGAAAAATAAATATAGCGTATGTCATTGACAAATCGTTTCCACTTTTTTTTGACTTGTCGGTATTCAAACCCACTGACAGCCTGCCAGAGGCCGACTGCATCATTGTCAGTATAAACAGCCAGTTTGATGGCATAAAAACTCAACTGGAGAAAGTTACGCCCATTCCCGTAGTCTGCATTGACGAGATAGTGAATGAAGCTTCGGCTGAAAGCAGTAAATAATTGATCTGGTTGGAATAATAACAGGTATATGGATATTTGAATGAAACTGCGGAAAGCATATATATTTGGGGCAGGAAAACGCGGTCAGAGATTGTTTGAGTTCCTGAATTCAGCAGGGACGGAAATCCTCGGGTTCATAGACAATTCTGTATCAAAACAGGGGGCGGTTGTATGTGGAAGAACCGTCTACTCCCTGCAAGACGTCGCTCCGATGATAAAACAAAAGAACATTATGGTTGTTGTTTCTCCTAAGGAATATGGTGATATCTTGAGTGAGCTGGATTCCATTGAGGCAGAATATGCGCTTTACGATGATATCACTCCTCCCTCCATGCAGTATCACAAGGGTAATTATGATGATGAGAGACTTCTTGCCGGAACAACTGCACTCGATGTGAAAAAGCTTTTATGGGATTCGGATAAGTTACCGTTTATACCGGAGAACTGGGATGAATATGGTTTCAAGGTATTCTCTCAGGGAAATGAGGATGGGCTGATTCAGTATCTGATAAATCATGTAGAAATAAAAAACGAAGTGTTTGTAGAATTCGGTGTGGAAGATTATTCGGAATGCAACACGAAGTTTCTCTTGTTGCATAACAATTGGAGCGGGCTATGCATGGACGGTTCAACCGAGGCAATGGAAAAACTCAGGACAAAGAAGTTATACTGGCAGCATACCATAGAAGCAAAGGCAGCATTCATAACAAAGGACAACATCAATCAGCTTATTAAGGACAGTGGGATTTCAGGAGACATCGGTCTGCTGAGCACGGATATAGATGGTGTTGATTATCATGTGCTGGAAGCGATTGCCTGTATAAGTCCAAGAATCATTATCTGCGAATTCAATCCTGTCTTTGGAGCAAAAGAGAGTGTTTCAGTCCCCTACCGGGAAGATTTTTCAAGGACAAAAGCACATTTCTCAAACCTTTACTTCGGGGCATCACTGAGAGCATTTGTGAATTTGCTGAAGAAAAAAGGTTATAAATTGGTCTGCATAAGCAGTATGCGGAACAATGCCTTCTTCGTAAGGGAAGATGCAAGTAATTCTATTCCCGAGGTGTCGGTAGAAAAGTCATTTAGACCTGCAAAATTCAGGGAATCAAGAAACGAAAAAGGGGAGTTGACCTTCCTTTCGCCGGAGCAGCAACGCGCCCTTATTGGAGATATGGAGGTCATCGATATCGAGTCGGGAAGAAGCAAGCGAATCCGAGACTTGCAAATCTGAGTTTTTAATAAATAAGAAAAAGGGACTTGATTTAAAGAAAACGCTTTATGAATATAGCGACTGTTTTGTTTACATACAATAGACCTTTGCATACACAGCGAGTCCTCGATGCTCTGGCTAAAAACCTGCAAAAACCTTCGTTGCTCTATATATTTCAAGATGGCATGGAGGAATCAACAGATTTTCGTGACTGGAAAGCAGTGAGCAATATCATAAACTCTGTCGATTGGTGTAGAACGCGTGTTGTAATCAGCCCCGAGAATAAGGGGCTGGCAGAGTCTGTCGTCACAGGCATGAACTTTGTATTCAGGGAAAATGATGCTGCCATAGTCCTTGAAGACGACTGTGTGACACATCCCCAGTTCATGGACTATATGTGTCAGGCCCTTGAGAAATACAAGGACAATAAGGATGTCTGGAATATTAATGCCTATGCTGAGAATATTCCTGTCCATTCAAATGGTACGGATGCGTATTTTATAGGACGTTCCTACAGCTGGGGTTGGGCTACATGGAAGGACAGGTGGCAGCATTACAGTATCGACTACCGTGTCATTGCACGTTTCAGAAAAGATGCGGAGATGAATGAATACTTCAGCTTTTGGGCTGGAGATGTAGAGAATTACATCTTAGGAAATGTTACGGGCAGGTGTAACAGCTGGGCCAGTTTCTGGACGACTAGCATCATCGAGCACAAAGGGTTCTGCCTTGCTCCTTACAGGGGTTTCGTCGAGAACATAGGCTTTGATGGTAGCGGGACCCATTGTGGCAAGGAATCTTCGGGAACAGTCATACAGAACGTTCGTCCATCTGATTGTACAGCACCCATACTTCTTCCAGATGATATACGCTTCCCAGATGACTGGGAAACATCTTTTTATGGACGCTACCGAAGGATACCGGTCGAGACGAAGCTCAGATTCTACAACAAGGTTCTGCTCCAATTCCTACGAATTGGTGACATGACAAAAATTTTCAAGTATCTTTTCTGCAGAGGGATATCAAAGATAGCTATCTGGGGACGAGGCGAAGTTTCGAAGCTACTTCTTGATGTATTAGCAAAAGACCGAAACGTCTCTGTACTTGCTGTAATCGAAACTTGCCCCAGAATATCCGAGTACGAAGGAATTCCCGTTGTGCGTCCCAGTGATATTCCCTCTGAAACTCAGTTACTCATCTGTATCCCTGCCTATGACATGGATGATATACGGCGAATGCTCGTCGGGCCGTTTGATTTCAAAATGATAGGCGTAGACGAGTTTCTTGATTTAGTAGTGGAATAAAAACAGTTTAGGGAATTAGCACCTGATTGCTTGATTTTTATAGGAGCAGAGAAAATATCAAATGAGAAGAATTATCTATGGCGCAGGAAAGTATGGACAGAAGTTGAACTCTCTTTTCTTGCAGTGCGGGATAAAGATCGATTTTTTTGCACAGACAACTGCGTCCGGTGGCAGGCTCCTGGACAGCATCCCCGTCATATCGTTTGATGACATGCTTAGCCTTGATGGTGACTTACTGGTATTCCTTGCCATAAAAGATAAGGCGACATCAGATGATATTTTAGAGAAGATACAAGATAGTAGATGGTTTGGCGCGATAACAGTTATAGATTCTACTGCTTTTATTGAAAGTAATCCTGTTATAACCAAGAGTCCTGATGTCAGTAGTTCTTGTCAATGCAATATCTGTGGTAACAGGTTTGCACGCTTCAATCCTGCTGGAAAAGAAGAGGGATTAATCGGGCATCATGTCATAGGAGCTGGATACAGGAATAATTGTTTTTGTCCAGTTTGCTTAGCTTCTGATCGTTATAGATGGCTATACTATGTACTGAAGAACGTTATGAACATTTGCAAGTTCTCCGGGCGAGTCCTTCATTTCGCTCCAGAGCCCCCCTTAGAACGACTGATTCAATTAAATCAAAAACTTGACTATTATACCGTGGACATTGAACCCGGCAGGGCCATGCACATTGCAGACATTACGGACCTCCGTCAGTTCAGCAACGGAACTTTCGACCTCGTGATATGCAACCACGTCATGGAGCACATTCCTGACGAGCGGAAGGCCGTGGCGGAGGTGAAGCGCGTACTGAAAAATGGCGGAAAATGGGTTTTCTCGTTTCCGATATGCACGGACATTGAAGAAACGTATGAGGATGAGTCGATCGATACGCCAGAGAAACAACTCAAGGCATACGGGCAGAAGGACCATGTCCGGCTGTACGGACGAGACTACCTCCGGAGATTCGAGTCCTACGGACTGAAAATTACCGAATACAGTCCAAAGGATTATTTCAGCAAGGACGACATAGAAAAATTCGGCTTTATAGAGGACGACGTCATCATGGTGGCAGAGAAGAATTGAGAGAATTTCAGACCGTTGATGCGAAAAGGATTGTTTCAGTGGAGTTTCCAAGCAGCAAGGTGCAGCCTGGGGAGGAAATCCTCATATACGGGCACGGAAGATATGGAAAAATATGGGCAAAACAGGCAGAAAAGACCGGTTTTTGCACCGTGCTGGGCTTTATAGACAGGAATGCGAGTACGGATGAGCAGGACGGCAGTCTTCCCGTCTGGCCACCAGAGAAAGTTCAGGAGTTTGGCAACAGGCGCATCCTGATAGCGGTGGTCAATACTGACACACGAAAGGAAATAGCCGCCTCGCTTCGGCGACTTGGTGTATGCGACGGGAGGATAATAGACCCGAGTGAAGATACCCCACCCTTGCAGTCTCTGACAGACAGCATGACCCTTCCTGATCGGATTCTGGAGCACATCGTCGTCTCCCTAACGACCTATCCCGCACGATTCACTTCGGTATGCAAGACTCTCAGGACGCTTCTTTGTCAGACACTTCGTCCTGATAGGATAGTCGTTTATCTTGACTGTGGAGAGGACGAGGTAACCGATGAGATGAGGTCGTTCACCGCACAGGGGGTGGAATACCGTTTTGGACTCGAAAACTTAAAGGCACACAACAAGTATTTTTACGCCATGCAGGAATTCCCAGAGAGTCTCGTAGTGACTGTTGATGACGACATGCTGTACCCGACGGATACTGTAGAAAGCCTCTACCGTTCGTACAGGCTGCATCCTGAATGTGTATCGGCAAGGCGTGTACACAGAATGTTGTTTGACAAAACCGGTGGGGTTTTACCGTATCTGGAATGGTTCGGTTCCTGGACAGTGGTACAACCAAGCCACCTTCTTTTTGCCACTGGCGTGGGCGGCGTACTCTATCCTCCGCATTGCATTGATGGCAGGGTGTTCAACAAGGAACTGATAAAGTCGGTGTGCCTAAATAATGACGACATCTGGCTCAAGTTTATGGAGCTTCTGTGCGGGACTAAGGTTGTATGGGTCGCGAATTCATGCCCGACGCCTTCTATTATTGAAGGAAGCCAGGATGTCGGCCTCCAGCATATCAACAACGGCAGGCGGGAGAATGATGTTCAGATGGCAAACATGTTCCGTCTTTTCGGCGATGAAATAGCAGCTGTGAACAGGGACTTTGCCTGCGAAATACGCGAGACGTACGGCGGAATGCGGCCCTAATTTTACTGCTAGCCCTTCGGAATTTAGTGGAGCACTACGTCGTGACCGTCCAGAGGGGCTACATGAAGATAGTCCGGGACCTCGTAAAGGACGGGGTAGCCGTGGAGAACATAACCTTATTCAACAATGCGCAGAAACGCTGGGAAGGATGTTAGCATAACTCCGCTATGGTGCCCGTTGTAATATAATCACGAATTACCATAGCGGAGAACTGCTTAGGCTCCAGAAGAAATCACGCGGAAGTTACGGTGAAGGTCCGATCATAGGTGAATGACTGCGGCTCCTTGCGTTGCACTTTGGTGGAGCGCGTGAACTGGGTCACGACTTTCAGCCGGTAACTTCCTGGTGTGAGCGTGGCGGGAACCACGCAGGCGAGCTTGGACGGGCTGTTCATGCCCATCTTCTCCGCCTTGAGGACGACCGTTTTGGACGGGTCATCCTCGTTCTCGAAGTACAGGCCCACGACCTCGTCTTTCCCGAACAGCGCGAGGTTGCTCCCCGTAACTTCAAGGAATCCGCCCGGGGTCAGCTTTTCACAGCCGCCCAACTCCAAATCGCGGACGCCCGAAATCTGGGGCTTTATGGAGTTGCCCTGCCGGATGACGACGTTCAGCCCGGCCAGCTTGTCGCGGACGTAGCTGTTCGTACGGAACGCCATGTCTATGCCGTGGCGCTCCCTGCTGAATGCCTCGCTGTCCGTCGCGAACGTTCCGCTGATTTTCGTGGAGCACAGGCACAGGCCCGTGTCCACCGAGCAGCTGTTGGCCACCCGGTCGAGCACGGCGCAGTTGATGCTCTTCCATGTCGAGACAATCTGCTCCCGGCTCATGCCGCCGTTCACGCCTTCGACCACCATGTCGCTCGCTATGTCGTCCATGGAAAGGTGCTCGCGGATGATGGGGCGGGCAAAGAAAGTCTGCTTCCCGTCCGCCTCGCGCCTCATGGCGTTGGGGTACAGGGCGACCGGAAGGCTTCCTGACTTGTAGTCGGCCTCCTGGGCCGCCAATGTGTTTGTACATTGCCGTGGTACGTCCCGCGTAGTGCCGTGGTACGCCTCGCGTATTGCCGCAGTACGTCCCGTGCATAGATATTTGGAATTTAGAACAGGAATCCAATATGAAATCATCTGCATCCAATGTCTTCATAGTACTTGTCAGCTACAACGCAAAGCGGTTCTTGGATGCCTGCATCGGCAGTCTGCTCAGGCAGGACCGTGCGGATTCCCATATCGTGATGGTGGACAACGCTTCCCCAGATGACTCCAATGCCTATATCGAGGAGCATTTCCCTGAAGTCACGCTTCTCAAGGAGCCGGTGAACTACGGCTTCGGCAAGGCATGCAACATCGGTGCAAAGTATGCCTTGGAGCACGGTGCGGAGTTCGTGCTGTTCTTGAACACGGATACGGAGGCGGACACGAACCTTGTCACGGAGCTGGTAGAACACGCCGGACCGGACACTGTGACGACCTGCTTCACCTACAATGACAAGGACACGCTGAACCCATGGTATGCAGGAGGGCGTATCAACAGGATGTCCCTGTTTCCCGAACAGGCGCTGTATCCCTACGACCCCTCATATGGACCAATGGAGGTGGAGTTCATCTCCGGCTGCTGCATGATGATGCACCGGGATGTGTTCGAGAAGGTCGGCTTCTTCGACGAGAGTTACTTCATGTATGTCGAGGATGTAGAATACTGCATGAGACTCATGCAGTATGGCATAAAGCTACTGTACATACAATCAACAAAGCTTCTCCATATCGCCGGCGGAAGCTCGGTGAAATTCGACGACAACAATTTACTAAAAGACTATTATATAACAAGAAACAATCTTATCCTTGCATCCCAACATCCAGAGATGCTTGATATATCAGTACAAAACTTTTTTGAGAATTTGTTACTGACGAAATGTCATTCCTTTTCTGTATGCAACAATAAGATCTCCTATGAAAGGAAAGGAATAGAGGATTTCCTAAAATCCAAAACTGGACCACTGGAGACTTCCTGCTTGGAGTTTGGAGATGGATTCTCGTATGAGGAATCTGATGGTTGTTACCAATTTCGCCACTGCATCAGTCCCGTCTCCTACGCTCGAATTTGCAACTATTCTGATACAGAAAGGCCTGTCCTGCTGTCCTGTGAAATTCTGCCTGAACAAGGTCATCTCAGAAAAGAAATCATCATACGTATAGACGGCAGGGACGTTGCCACATGCACCGCCCCATGCTGGTTTGACCAGGTGGTCCTTCTTCCAGCACGGGGAGCAAGCCTTATAGAGTTTATAACGGAAAACACGCCTGTCAATGGAGAGGGAGACCCAAGGTCTTTTTTCTTTATTGTGCGAAATCCCACGTGCAAGCCGCTTCATGGCCTGTATGTCATGAAGTCGTGCTCCGTCAGCCCGGAGGAGGTGGCCGGGCAGTCCCGCTGGAGCTGGGTGACGGAGAAGTCCAGCTCCGTGGCGGTATGGAACTTCCATGACGGCGACAGGAACGTCGAGCTGAAGGCCATGCTGGCCCCACCTCCACTTT
>JAILON010000146.1 GCA_024690865.1 Treponema sp.
TGTCTTGCTGCCGTCACTCATCATGGTCCTCCAGGTGCAGCAGGAGGGATACGTTTGCCCCTCCAAATCCAAAGGAGTTGCACATGCAGTAGCGCATGTTCCTTTGGACGGGGCTGGCAGTTCCCGCTCCTACTATGTGGATGTGTGGAATTTCCGTATCGTATATCCCGTCCCATGCCTGTGCGGGAAGGCAGCAGGACGTGCCGGCCCTGTTCCTGAGGAGGCTTTCGTGGCATATTGCCAGTGCGAGGGCGCCTGCGGCTCCCAAGGTGTGGCCGGTGATGGATTTTGTTGCGCTGCATGGCGTGCCGCTGCCAAATACCGTGGACACGGCGAGGGCTTCCATGGCGTCCCCATGCAGGGTTCCTGTCCCGTGCAGGTTCACGTAGTCCACCTGATCGGCTTTTATCCCTGCCCGTTCAAGGGCCTGCCGTATTGCAGCGACTGCCCCGGCCGCGCTCGTGTCGGGAGAGGTCATGTGGAATGCATCGGCAGTCTCCCCGTAGCCGGCGAGGGTTATGGAAGGCCCTTCAGGATCGATGGGCACTTTTGAAAGCATGAAGAATACCGCCGCTTCTCCGAGCGTGATGCCGGCCCTGTTCCTGCTGAATGGATTGCTGGGGCCGGCGGCAATGCATTCCATGGAGTCAAAGCCCAGCAGCTCCAGGTCGGAAACGATGTCCACCCCGCCGACTATCATCGCATCGCATATTCCCGCCCGGATGAGCTGGGCCGCCTTTATGGTGGCCGTTGCGCTGGAAGAACAGGCGGTCGCGCAGGCCGTGGCGGGCCCGGCGAGTCCGTAGTGGCCTTTTAGGTAGGAAGCGAGGCCCCCTGCCGACTGCATCTCAAGCCGGTAGCCGTCAGGAAAGCGTCCGCTTTCTACATAGCTTTTGTGTGCCTGTATGGAACGCTCGCTGCCGTTGTCGCAGCCTCCTACGCAGGCTCCTATGCGTCCGCTGCCGTAGAGCGACAGGGCACGCTGCAGGGTGGGATCCAGTTCTGCGAGGGCTGTCTGGGCCAGCCGCATGACGTGCGTGTCATGCGGGGCGGGCACGGGGGAAAGCAGCCCGTCGTCAACGGTCGCGGCGTAGAATTCCCTGCCGCCGAATGTGCTGCGCATGGGCCGTATTGCCGAATTGTCTGCCGTGGAAAGCTGTTTCCAGAGGGGCTCCATTCCAATTCCGCATGCGGTAACAAGGGCGGGGCGGGAAATGTACAGCTTGTCGCGCTTCATTGGGCTATAGTCCTCAGCTCGTAGCTATAGGAGCGCAGGCTGTTTGCAATGCGGATGTCCTTCCTGCCGCTTTCGCTCCGTTCTATCGTGATTTCTTCTATTATCGTGTCCCCGTCCTGTATGCGCCTGGTTTCCGTATTTTCCGTGGTGGATGTGCTGAACTCATGGCCGGCCGCGGCGTAGCTTTCCCGCAGCATGTCCACGTCATAATAGCAGTTTTGGAGGTCCAGGAGCATGTATTCGGCCTTGAGCCCCTGTGGAAAGTAGCTGGATGAAAAGGACAGGTCCTTTTCCGTATAGCTCAAGGAGCCCATTTCAAAGCCCATTTCGTTGAGGATTGTAAGCGACAGGCCCTTCTTGTCCGCCTGTATATAGGTTTGGAAGTAGAAGCTCCGTCCTGCGAAGTTCCCGGAAAAGAACTGGAGGTCGTCCAGCCTGCCGTCCATGTAGCGCGGGGGGAGGACCTGAAGCTTCTTTACGTCGGTGACGTAGACGGGCGAAAACGCGTTTTCCCTGTGGCGTGTTGCGGCACAGGAGCTAAAAAAGAGTAGGATGGTGAACGCCATGGCGCAGGCCCTGGCGAACGTCCGGGGGGGTGGAAGCGGGACGGCTCCTTTTAGCATGGTTGGATTATACAGCTAATGCCATATTCTGTCAATTTTGCTTAAGCCTGCTTTATGGGGCATCGCAGTAGAGGAAGGCGCCCAGGCAGCCGGTGAATATGCAGAGTCCTATGATGTGGATGGGGACGAAGGAGCTGAAGGCCAGGGCCCCAAAGGACAGTTCCGTTGTGAGGAAGGAAAGGAACACTGCCGAAGCTTCTGTCGTAGAGCTTCCTCCATGCCTGCCGCTTTCCGTCATGTAGATGACGTAGTCCAATCCCAGTCCAAATACCAGCAGCATCCCTGCCGTACAGAAGAAGTCCACTGGATGGCCGGCCAGCATGAATACTGCCGTTATGAGCAGTATGCTTGCGAGGGGAACCATGGCGATGCGCAGGGTCTGCCTCCATGTGTAGAAGCTTTTCAACAGCGCGATGATGGCGACGTATGCGATGGCGAATGCAATCAGTACAGAGCCGGTAAGCCGGTCCAGAGAGCTGTTTATGCTTTTTACCTTGTTTTCAAAATAAACTCCGTCCGCTTCCGTGACGAAGGACTGGTAGAGCCCTTCGTCCGTTATGCTGCTGGGGATGACGATAGAAAAGAAGCGGCCTGCGTCTTCGCCCTGCCACAGCATTCCCGTGAGCGACTGGAGGATTTCCGGTACGGGACCGTCGGGCACGAGGGGGGCGGTCCTGGCCGCCTGCAGGGAAGCGGACAGCTGGCGTTCTGTTTCGCCATCGTCTTCCATGCCGAACAAGGCGAGCTGTTCCCCTGTCTGCCGCAGGAGTTTTTCTGCCGCCGCAAGGGATCTTTCTTGGGCTTCCAGCGATGGAATGAAGCGGGATGTCGCGACGTAGCCGTCGGGAAGTTTCTTTCTGAGGCTTTCTTCCTTCCGAAGGACTTCCTCTGCTGTTCCACCGCATATGATGAAATAGCTGCTGGGACTGTAGCGCAGGACCTTTCCCGACAGGGTTGCGTCTTCTTTTAGCCTGCTGCTCATGTTGTACAGCCTCGTTATGTCGTTCTTCACCGTGAGCCTGCCGGGCTGCACCACGGTGCAAATGGCTACGGCGCACAGGGCCAGGACGGGGAGGGCGAGCATGGCGGCCGTGCCACGGCGGGGCATGCGGGGAAGCCGTGGTATGCCCCGTTTTTTGGGCATCTGGAGGAGGGGGTATAGGCCAAGCGTCGTAAGGAAGGCACTTGCAATGCCTGTGGATGAAAAAACTGCGACCTGCTTGAGCATGGGGAAGGGCATGAAGAAAAGGAGAAGGTAGCAGGTCTGTGTGGATATGAACGAAAGGAGCAGGCCTTTGAAAAGCTTCTCCCGTATTTCCGCCCCGCTGTCCAGCCCTGAATCTGCCTTCCAGTTGATGAAGAAATGTAGGCTGTAGTCTATGCCGCATCCGATGAGCGAGGTTCCGAACACAAGGACGAGGGCCTGCGTCTTCCCGAACGCCAGCTGCGTTGCAAAAAAGGCGCTTACGGCAGAAAGGACGATGGAAAACAGGGACAGTGCGATGGGGAGCGGGGAACGGAATGTGAATATGAGCATTCCCAGGACCAGCAGGAGGCTTGCCGTTGAAATGATCGAGATTTCCCTCGATGCCGACAGGGAGCTTTCGTAGCTGTGGAAGGGTGTTCCTGCGAATACGAAGCGGTAGCCGTCCTTTTCGAGCGGCAGGCAGGTGGAATAGATTGTGTCTACGGCGTTGTTCCTGCTTGCGAGCTTGGAGCCGGCCTTGCTGGGAATTCCCCGTATGAGCACGTAGGCGCGGCCTTCAAATTCCGTGGCAAGCACGCCGTCCCGTGGGGACAGGGATATTCCCGACTCCTGCAGTGCGGCCAGGTAGGACCGCATTTCTGTTTCCGTAAGCAGGAAGGGGTCGCTTTCGAGTTTGTCCAGCGACGAAAGGGAAAATCCGCTGTAGGCCGTCATGGCTGCCCGCAGTGCGAAGTCTTTTGCCCCTTCGTCCGAAGATAGGATTTCACGGCATGTTTCATCCGGCAGGAGCCGGTACCTGTTCGCGTATATGAAGTCTTCGAGCTGAGAGGATTCCGCCGTGTCTGCCTGGAGCGAAAGTTCCTTGAACTGTTCCGCATGCTCGGAAAGGGCCGCATGCACCGTCTGGGCCATTTGTTTTGCCTTTTCAAAGTCTTCATGGGACACGAGGATGAACAGGTTCTGGGCGCTTCCCTGTGAAAGGATTCCATCGGCATCTGCACGTATGTCGTCAGTTCCAGAAGAGGGGATCATACTGAACAAGTCGGAATCGATGCGGATGGTCCTGCCGCAGAGGAGCGACAGCAGGAACGCAACGAATATACCAGCATGGAATATGGCCCAGATGGTCGCGAAAAAACTATTGCGCGGAGAAATTGGCCTTCTCATCGTCGTTCAAAGCGTTCTTGTGGCTTTGGCCGGAAAGGGTGTACTGTATCTTTCCTCCGCCAGTTTCTTCTATGGTGACCGAATCTATAAAGGTTTCCCGTTTATCCATTCCTTCGTCCCCTTCGAGGGTCACGGTTTTTATTGCGCTTGCGATGCTGCTGTCCTTTGGCGTCAGCAGCATCTTCCACCCCTGTCCCTGCGAGGAGAATGCGATGGAGAAGCTTTTTTCCAAGGCATCCTTGTCTCCCGTGAAAAGGACCGCCAGAGGCTGGGTTACGGAAGCTTCCAGCACATTCTTTTTCCCATCGGGTCCGGCCTGTATTATTTTTCCGTTGCTTATTGCCAGCAGCGATGCGAAGGGAATGGCCGTCTTCCATGCAATGCCTTCGCCGCATATTACGAAAGTTCCGCTGGACTTGAGCGGACGCTTGAGGCCAGGGGCGGTGCGCAGCTGGACGAAACTGCCGACGGTCACTTCGTGGGCCGTGAGGCCTGTGCATACGGAGTCAAGGCTGGGGGTCTGCGCGCACAGCGGCATGATTGCCAGCAGCGCCACGAACATGAGGACTGCGCTGGACTTGCATAGTGCGGCGGCCGGCCGGCAGCTGTTGCTAGTGAACGTCATCTTTGCCTCCTTGCAGCAATGCCTCCACCTTGTTCCTGAATATCTGGGGGGTAACGAAGCTGCTTTCTCCGGTTTCCATGGAAACTGCCATCTGGGTACTTTCGGCCTTGGTCGTGAGCTTTCCCGTGTCTGCATTGTAGAATTCGAACTTCACTTTCAGGCAGTTTTCGTATTCCGCAAGGCTGGCAACGGCCCTGACCTTTTCGCCAAAGCGCAGGGACTGCACGTATTTTATCCGCATGTCCACAATGGGGAAGGCGAATCCGGAACGGGACATCTCAAGGTAGCCGAACCCTATCTTATCCAGCAGGGCACAGCGTGCCTTTTCCATATATTTGACGTAGTTGCCGTGCCAGACAACCTGCATCGAGTCCGTGTCGTAAAATTCAACTGGGAATGTTATTTCCTCACTCAGAAGCTTCGTGTCCATTTCCATCCAACTCTCCATGAAACAACCAGAAATCGAAAAAGTTATACCACTGCAAAGGGTATTCCAGGCAGTAGCGTTCCATGAGGCCCGCGAACTGCCGGCACAGGCTTTCGGCCCTCAGCTTCCGCTCCTTCCTGGGGCAGTCAAAGCGTATTCCTGATTTCGTCACGAACATGTTGTACTTGGGGCGGAAGAAAGTCCCCTTCTGCCTGAGCGAGAATACGAAGTATACGGGAACGCACAGCATGGATGCCAGCAGGAACGCACCGTACGGGAACGGGGCCTCCTTTCCCAGGAATGGGACGCCTATGCTCCTTTCGGGGCTGGATGCCGACGTCCTGTCCCCGGCTATGACCACAAGCCCGCCGTCCTCCAGCGTCTGCTGGAGCCGTTCCATGCTGTCTATGCCGATATCCGACGACGCTATGATGTCCATCTGGTAGCGGCTGTTCATCCTTCCCACCGACCTGCTGAAGTGGGGGCTTACCTGCATGTCCATTATGGCCGTGACGGGAACCTTCCGCCCTACGCCGGTTTCCCCGTAGCTTGCAAGGCAGCGCAGGAGCTCCATGTTCCCCAGGTGCGAGCTTATTATCATGGCGCCTTTGCCTTCCGAAAGCTGTTGTTTCAGCTTGACGACGTCGTCATCGTGGAATATCACCGTGTCCAGGCTGGCCTTTCCGCTCCAGGCGGCGACCTTTTCGGTGAGGCACAGGGCGAACGATGTAATCTGGGCGTATGCGTTGGGATGGCGGAGGGGGCTTTCCTTTGAAAAGGCGATGAGCTGCCTCTGGTAGCGTAGGGCCTCTTCTCGTGTCTGCCTTGAAAACACCGTGTAGAACAGCCCCACGAGGGCCACGATGCACGAGAGCAGGGGGAAGGGCAGGATCTTCACCAGCAGGATGAGCAGGAGCAGGGGAAGGTCGCTGTGGGCCAGCTCCTTCTTTTGGGACCAGTGCTGCAGGTCTTTCGTTTTGCATCTGCTTTTCTTGCACTTGCGGTAGACAAGGACCGGCAGCCTGACCAACATCCCGATGCACAGCCGTGTAAAGGTAAGCGATATGCGGACGTTGTCCCACAGCATGTGGAAGTTTGAAACTCCGTCTTCGGGATAGCTGACGTGCACCCCCCGGTTTACCAAGGGGACGCCCATCCACAGCAGGTGCACCAGAATGTCTACGTCGTAGCCCATCCGCGCGTCAATCCAGGCATGGCCTTCCAGTAGCCGTATGACTGGTTCAAGCGGGTAGATCCTGAAGCCGCACAGTACGTCCTTTATGCTGCCGTTCAGCGAGGCTATGCGTGCCCAGGCGTTTGAAAATTCCCGGCAGTTCTTTCGTGCGGGGGGAACGGTATGGTCGTATATGGGGTAGCCGCAGATGATTGCGTCGGGGTGTTCCCGGGCCGCCTCAAGAAACGCCCCGCAGTCGGCCGCATCGTGCTGCCCGTCGGAGTCCACCTGGAAGATGTGCGTGAAGCCCAGCCTGTTCGCTTCCAGTGCGGCATCCCGCATCGCCATTCCCTTGCCCCCGTTCTTTTCCCGCTGGACGACGGTTACGTTTTCGTATTGTTCTGCGGCGACCTGTATGAGCGCCCGTTCCTCTTCTCCGTTGCCGTCGTCCACGACTATGAAGGGCAGGCCGTATGGGAGCAGGCGTTCAAGCACCTTTCCCAGTACCCGTCCGTGCCGGTAGACGGGGATGGCAAATGCCGCCTTCATGTTGCCTCCGCTATGGCTTCCGTGGCGGAAAAGATTCCCGATGAATACAGCTTGTCCCTGTCAAGAAAATCTGCCAGGCTGAACGTCACCGTATGCTTTTTCCGGTCCAGGTCCATCGTGAGCAGCAGCCTGCTGTTGGGAAAGATGGGGGAAGAAAATTTCATCCGGCGGATATGGGTTATGCCGTTTTTCAGTTTGAAATGGCTGCGGGCAAGGCGGGTCACTATTTCAAACTGGCCCACTGCCGGCAGCAGCTTGAATTGGGGAAAGTGGCCGTCAAAAAAGTCGCTGCTTTCGGGTAGGAACAGTTCCAGCTCTACATGGTCGTCCGTACGGGCCAGCAGCCTTCCGTCCGGTATGCCGTGGTCATTCTGCATCGTGGCCCTCGAACAGCGCGGCAATGTCCTCCTTGTGCTTCTTGCCCTGCACGTCGCAGGGAAGCTCCTGCACGAAGCGCCATTTTTTTGGAATGACGACGTTCTCGAAGTACTGCATCAGGTAGTCATGGAAGAAGCCGTTGATCGCCAGCTTCCTCTGCCCCGCAAAGCGTTCCTTGCCCTTCTCGTTCAGGACTATGGCCGCCGCAAGGTACTGCCTCCTGTCCTCCAGGGCTATGACCTTCACGTCATGAACCAGGTCCGTCTGAAGCAGGCGGTTCTCAACCTCGGTGAGGCTTATCCGCTTCTCCTCTATTTTGACGATGGAATCCGACCTCCCTTTCAGGATGAACTTGCCGTCGTCCAGCATGTCCACGAGGTCGCTCGTGGCAAAGCCCGCCGGGTCCTTTATGTACGGGGACACTATCACAAGGCATCCGTCATCGTTCTTCCATATCCTGGCGTTGTCAAAAGGTGTCCAGGCCAGGCCGTCCTTGGACTGCCTCCAGGCTATGCCGCTCGTTTCCGTTGAGCCGTAGACTTCCACCGGCCAGAATCCGAACAGGGCGCTGGTCCTTAGGGCTATCTCCGGTGTCAGGACCCCCCCGCTGGTGAATATGAAGCAGTCCTTGAGAGGCAGGGAACTTTCGCTGTCCACGGTGCGCTTCAGGAAAGCCGGCGTAGCGATGATCATGTATTTCTCGTCATTCAGGCTTTCAAATTCTTCCGGGTATTCTATCCTCTTTCGCCTGAACGGAATTCCCAGGGTGAACGGAAGGCTTATCCCGAAAAGAAAGCCGTAGATGTGGTGCTGGCTTACGGTCGTCACCAGCTTGCGTGAAAGGAATTCATTCCCCCACTTTGAGATTATGAAAGCGTTGTCTTCTTCGAATTCCTTCATGCGCTGGGGCACGGCCTTGGATTTGCCCGTGCTTCCCGATGTGTACAGGTATATTTCGGTGTCCTCAGCCTGGAAGGAGGGGCTGTCCCGGATTTCCGTTTCAGCTGGCTCTCCTTGCTCCGCAAGCAGGGACGGAATGAGGATGGCTCCGGTGGATGGGGCCGCATCCTGATCGGTAAGGAAACCTGTCCCCTCCCGTTTTATTTCCAGGATAAAGGCTTCCTTTATGTTCTGGGTAAGGAGGACCGCTTTCTTGCACTGCAGCAGGGCGATGAAGGTCACGAGAAAGTACCAGTAGTCCTCGCAGTGGACTATCCAGCTTTCCTCGTTCCTGTCCCGTATGGCCCGGCGCATTTTTGCCGTGTCGCACAGGAAGTCTCGCCATGTCTTGTAAGCTCCTTTTCCCCAGCTGTCCTCATAACACAGTATGTGGCTGTCAGGCCGGGAGTCCGCCTTGAATTCCGAGATGTAATGAGCTTTTGGCATTTTTTTGTCCACCTGCTTGCGAATTATGTATTCTATGGCGAAGAGCATCCCCATCAGCAGATAGGAGATGCCCCCGTTGTATACTGACCAGACCCTGTCGCCACAGAAAAAGGCCGTGTAGGCCGCCACGCCCCCGTTGCAGACAAAAAAAACGCACCATACGGCGCAGACTTTGCGGCAGTAGCGTTCCACCAGCTTTTCCGCCGGGGAGCCTTTTATGGACTTGTCTGCAAGGCAGGCAAAGCGGAATATGATGTTCGGTGGGAAAAAAAGGCTCTGCGTGAACACGGCCAGCATCGTGCAGCTTACGGCAACCGGGTACAGCTTCAGGAACATGGTCCTGCTCGTAATGAAACAGGCAAGGGCCAGGGCCGCCAGTATGGTCGCCGAGGCCAGAGGCTTCCAGTCCAGACCGGATTTCCCCTTCCCGTAGCTCAGGAATACGGAAGCCGCAAGCAGGATAATGCAGAGCGAGACTATCCGTGCCGGAAGCCTCAGAATCACCAGCAAGGTGAATATGAGTAGGGGGTACAGGATTGCAAGGACGGTTACGAGTACGTTCCGTTTTTTTTTCACTGCGCCTGCGTGTATGGATAGAGCGTGTCCACGATATCCTGGATGGTCCTGACGCTCTTGAAAGGCTCAGGGTCGATTTTTCCCGGTATGAATTCCCTGATCTTGCTCAGCATGTCTACGAAGTCTATGGAATCTAAATCCAGGTCGTCCATAAGGAGAGCCTGGGGGGTGATCTTTGAGGCCTCTATTTCGAATTCCTCATTAAGGATAGCGGATATTTTAGTGTACAGATCGTCTTTTGTCATATATGGCCTTCTTATTGTTGTGTCTGGGAGCTTATGTATTCCGCCAGTGAGTCAACCGATGCGAAATGTTTCCTGTTTTCCGAGCTTTCGGAAGAGAATTTGACGCCGAAGCGTTTTTTCAGGGCTACTCCCAGCTCCAGGGCATCTATGGAATCGAGTCCAAGACCTTCGCCAAAGAGAGGTGCTCCGTCAGCGATGTCCTCCGGCCGGATGTCCTCAAGCTCAAGGGAAGAAATTATGGTCTCTTTTATGTGCCGCTTCAAGTCTTCCATAAAAGGCACCTCCTGTTTCTTAGGGACACCCGGAAAGTTTTGCTTTGAGGTGCCCTTTACCTAACTTAAGCGTATATTTTAGTGGAAGTAATGCTAAAAGTCAAGGAATTGGGAAGGTTGTGGAAAGCCAGATTCAGCCTTGTTGTTCTTCACGAACGCAAGGAACGCCTTTATCTCCGGGTCGGTCGCATTTTCGAGGTTCCCTACCTGCATGCTACAGGTCTCCCTTCTGTCCAATTCAAGCTAGAGTTTCTGAATCTCCTCCAGCGAGAGACCAGTCGCTTTTGCAACCTGCTCGTGAGTCAGCCCACCCATCGCCAGCAGGTTCCGAGCTGTAGATTCCAAACCTTCCTTTCGACCTTCCTTTCGACCTTCCTTTCGACCTTCCTTTCGACCTTCCTCTAAACCTTCCTCCAAACCTTCCTGCCTAGCCGCATAAAGTCCGGAAATCCTGTCCCGCTCGAACATCTCCTGCCGGTACTGCGCTACCCAAACGCTGCGGTTCTCACTGATTGATGACAATGACTTCTGTGCCTGCATAATACCTTCCTCCTTCCCCACAAGTTTGTCTATGACATCCTTCTTTTCCGGATTGTCGGCATCCTTCAAGAACACGGCCCAATTCTCAAGTGACGTGTTTGTATCAACGCTCTCCTCAAGTCCTTCGGCCTTGGGCAGCTCTATGAAGATGATGTTGAGGTTCCCGGACAGCTTCCTTCCGTCCTTTGTCCGCATTGCATAACGGCTGACTGTAGGAGCAGCTGTCATTCCGCCAGCGTTTTTACTCTCTGAGCCATTTGGCGTGTAGTTGAAATTCAGAACGCTTATCTGATAAACCTTTGGAGCCTTCTCCCAGCCGTCCCCTTTGTCAAGATATGTTGTCTCCAGCCTGGCAACCTGATATTCTGCCCTCTTTCCGTAATCGTATTTCTGGTTATAGGCCTGCATTTCTATGTCCGCCGCAAGACCGTCGTCAAACACACAGGCTATGTCGTAATTCAAGCCTCTCTGCCCGATGTACCCCTGCGGGGGCTCGTTTGTTGTCGGCTCACATGACTTTATCTTCCGCTCGGTCGCCGCCTCCAGGAATGACTTTAGGGCATCTTTTGACTCTGATGTGTTCTGCGTGAACATCGCCTTGAACGTAGAGTCGATGCGGGGGTTAAGAAGCTTCCCCGTCCCGGCCTGAGACGCATATTCCTCTTCTGTCATGAAGATTTCTTCTTCCATACTGACAGTATACCACGCTTCGGCCTGTTTGGGTAGTGGAAGACGGGCAGGCGGCTTGGCTGCTTAAACCCGGCAGGCCCGGACAAAACTGGCGGAATGGCGGGCATGGGCGGGTCGCATGCGGGAAACCGGCCCGCCCGGCGGCAGAAGAACATGGCCCCCGACCCGACACGACAGGGCAGGCACGTCAGAAACAAGGTTGCCCGGGCGGAATAATGCGCCACCCGCCGGAGAAGGGCCGGCCGTGCGTGTCGAGCCCGCCCCCGGCCGGTCAGTCGGCCTTGCGGACAAGGCGGAAGCCCAGAGTGAAGTTCCTGCTGACAGGGCTGTAGCTGCCCCGGTAGGAGACAGCACAGTACTCCGCGTCAGAGTTCCAGCCGCCGCCGCGGTAGACGCGGTTGGACGAGGAGGCGTCCCAGCACCACTCAAACACGTTGCCCGACATGTCATAGATGCCCGCGCTGTTGGGCTCCTTTGTCTTCACAGGGTGGCTCTTTCTGTTGGTCGAGCCGCCGCCATCCCCCGAGTTACTTGAGTACCAGGCAACAGCATCGATGTCATTACTCCCGCTGTAGGTGTAGCTGTCGTTCGCAGGGCCTCCCTTGGCCGCATATTCCCACTCCGCCTCGGTCGGCAGCCGGTAGCCGTCCGCGGACGTATTCATGGTAACGGCATCCCAGTCCCAGGTGCTCGGACCGCAGGGCTTGCCTCCCGAGCCGGTCTCAATGTCGCTCCAGGCAGCCGGGTCCGTGCTGCCACCTATCTTGTAGCAGGGGGTAAGGTTCTCCGCCATGCTCCTGAGGTTGCAGTAGACGAGCGCGTCGTACCAGGATACGTTGTAGGCAGGGTAGTCTGTCCCCTTACCATCAGCATCTGTCGGCACATACGGCTCTGTTGAAGCTGCTGCGACAAGGGTTTGTCTGCCGTACCCGCAGTATGCCTCGTATTCGCCCTGCGTCACTTCATGGTCGCACACAAACAGGTGTCCGACCGTACTGCCGTTGCCCTCCACCAGGACAAAACCTTCCGGTATAAATATATAGAAGACATTCGCGGATGCCGCCGTCGCGTCCACGTCCTCTATGGCGTAATCGTGCGTGGCCGTGCACTCGATCGTTATCGTGTTGGCGGTGGCCGGTGTAGTGCCCAGTGTGCCGGAGCTGCCTCCGGTCAGACCGAACAGGTCAACGGTGGCTTCGATGTCCGTGTCGTCCTCCGCGCTCAAGGCAGGCTCGTAGGCATCTCCCTCCCCGGTAATCTTCCATTGGAACTTCGTCCCCGCAGGGAATTCGCGCGTGCCCCAGGGGAAGGTCTCGCCTGCGGGGAGACCCGACGTGTCCGGGACGGCGGTAAAGGTGAATTCCTTGGTCAGGTCCGTCAGTGCGTAGAGGGGGTTATCCGGATCAGTGGTCAGGTCGCTCAGGGCCGCGCTGTAACCGTCCGCGTCCATCTCTATGTCTATAGTAAACGCGGGCAATGTCACTGCGAGTCCCACGGTGACGGAGGCGGACGCGCTGGCGGTCTTGGCCTCGCCCGCCGCGTCGGTGTAGGAGACGGTCACCGTGTAGGTCTTTGTTATCTCGTCAGCGGGAGCGATGCCGCCGGTGACCTCGCTGGCTGTGCGGGTCAGCGTCGCCCCGGTGCCCAGCTGGCTTCCGGCTTCGTCCGTCCACACGTAGCTGACGCCCGCGGGCGCGCCGTCCAGGCCCTCCACGCTGATCGTGCTCGTGACGCTGTCCGCCGTCGCAGGATTGTACAGGATGCCGGCGGGGCTTGCGACCGCCCGGAAGCTGGCTGGCAGGGTCCAGAACTGGCGGGTCAGGGCGACCGATATCTGCACGCTGTCGCCGCGCACGACCTGCTCCCTGCTGCCTGAGTACAGGAGGGTGCCGTCCGCGGCTTTCACGGAGAGGCTCACAGTTATGCTGCTTCCGCTCGCTATGAGGGGAATTTCAAAGGTCACGTTGCCGTTCGCGTCCGCCGTCGCAGTTCCGGAGTAGTTGTAGCCGCTCCCGCTTATCGTCAGTGTCGCCGTTCCGCCGGTGGGAAGCCCTATGGCACTGGCGGGGAAGCTCACGGTCTGGGTTCCCGCGTCGGCGTCCTGCACCGTGACCGTGGCGAACAGATCCGCGATGGCCTCCGGGTCGTCCGAGTTGGACAGGTTCAGTATGTCCAGTGCGCTTATGTTGCCGCCCGAAGCGCCTGCGGCCGTATTGCTTCCGCCGGAAGGTTGCCCGCTACTGCCTGTGTTTGTACCCCCCCCCCATGTATATTTCGCCCCCGGCATCGCTTGCGCCTCCGTTGCCGTTGCAGGAGGAAATGGTGAAGATGGAAAGGAACAGGCTGGCCCCCATGAAGATGGGAAGGAATGCATGTAAACGCGTCATCGGCGGCCTCCAGACGTTTTTTATATAACATTATGCTATCACACTTTTTTGAGCTTGACAACTGTTGCCCGGACGCTGCCGTTGAAAAAAACGGCCTTATGTGCTAGCATTCCTTATATATGGACAGTGCTTTTTATACGCCAGATTTCTTTATGGACGATTCCATACGGGCTGTCGATGCCAAGTTTGAGGCCCAGAAGATAGCCTTTTCACCCCTGACTTTCCAGGCCGTGCGGGCCTTGCTGGACCTGGGGATACTGAGCCTTGTGGAGGAGGCTGGGGATGCGGGCATAAGCGTTGCGGATGCTGCGCGGATGTCGGGCCTGTCCGTGTACGGGGTTCAGGTGCTGAGTGAGGTGGCCCTGGGGATGGGGGTCCTCAAATACGCTGGGGACAGTGAGCGCCTGGTTCTGGGAAAGATTGGCTGGATGCTCCTGGAGGACGAGCTTACCCGCGTGAATTTTAATTTCGTGGGCGATGTGTGCTACAAGGGAGCGTGGGACCTGGCCGAGTCGGTGAGGAGCGGTCGTCCGGAAGGACTCAAGGTCTTTGGCAGCAAGTGGACCACTATATATGAGGCTCTTTCGACCCTGCCCGAGGAGGCTAAAAAATCCTGGTTCGAATTTGACCATTTCTATTCTGACATAGCGTTCCCGGAGGCTTTGCCGATCGTGTTCGCATCTCACCCCCGCCACATAGTGGACATAGGCGGTAATACTGCCAAGTGGGCGCTTGCCTGCTGCCGCTACGACCCGGACGTCCGCGTTACCATAGTGGACCTGCCGGGACAAACCGCCGTTGCCGAGCAAGCCGCAGGGGAAGCGGGCTTTTCTGACCGCATAAGCACTCGTGCGGGAAACATCCTTTCGCAGGAGACGGTTCTTCCGTCCGCTCCTGATGCGGTGTGGATGAGCCAGTTCCTGGACTGCTTTTCCCTTCATCAGGTTACGAAAATCCTGAGGAAAGTCTTTGACTGTGCGGGTGCTGAAACGGACGTCTACGTGCTGGAGCCCCTGTGGGACCGCCAGAAGTTCATGGCCAGCACGTATTCATTGCAGGCGACGTCCCTCTATTTTACCTGCATGGCCAACGGCAACAGCAAGATGTACCGCTATGAGGAGCTTGTCGGTGCGGTGGAGGCGGCGGGCTTTTCCCTCAAGACCGCCCACCATAACCTTGGTTCCAACAGCTATTCACTGCTGGTTTTCCGCAAGTCCGCGTCATAGGGGCGGCTGTTTTGGCGTTTTTTATGGAAGAAACCGTCTATTTTTCACAGCCCGCCTGTTGGGCGCCGGGGATGGAGGGGGCGGACATCTGGCACGAGTGGGCCTTGGGGAAAAGGCAGCTGGTAGCGGGTCCTGAAAGTCCTGCGCTGGACTTTACCCCGCCTCTTTTCCGCAGGAGGCTCAGCCAATTGTCCCGCATGACGGTCCGGGTCGTGCATGATGCCCTGGAAAACGCGGGAGGCTGTCGCGATATACCGCAGTCCTTCGTTTCCTTCCGGGGTGAGCTGGCCCGGCAGCTTTCCGTTGACATGACGCTCATAACGGAGCTGTCCGTCCTGCCTGCCGCGTTTTCGCTTTCCGTCTTCAATGCCCCCATCGCGCTTGCTGCCATTGCATGTGGACTCAAGGGGGGATATTCGGCCATTTTTCCGCCGGAAGGCTGCTTTTACGACGGCGTTGTCACAGCCCTTGCTCCGGTCCTGTGTGGTGACGAATCGCAGGTCCTGTTCGTGTACGGGGACGAGCTGATTCCCGAAGAATACCGCGGCATCTGTTCTATAGGTGGGGGTGGGAGCGGAAACCAGAACAGGGGCGGCCCGTCGGACGAGGATGGTGTTGGCGGCGAGGTCTGCGGCCCCCTAGCCTTTGCCAGCCTGGCTTCCCTTTCCCGGTCGGAACAGTGCCGCATTCCCTGCCGTATGGAGGCTGTACAGGGCCTGTCCCCCGACGGCTTCTTGAAAAGGCTGCTTTTGGAGGCTTGAACGTGGTAAAAACTGACGGTTCCAGCAAGTGGCGTGAGCTTGGGCTTCCCCCTCCCAAAAAACGAATCGTTTACGCATACCGCTGTACGGTCAAGGCCTGTGGAATATTTTTCTTTGGCCTGTTCAGTTTGCTGATGGGCCTGGTCATCATTCCCCTTCAGAAGCTTTTCCTGCGTCCTGCCTCCCGTGCCAGGAAGGCGTCCAGGGCAGCCTGCTCCGTGTTCTTCCGCCTCTTTCTTGGCGGACTGCGGCTTTTGGGAACCTTGAAGATGGACTTGGGGGACCTGGCCTTTTACCGGAGCGTGAAGTCCACGCTGGTTGTGGCCAACCATCCGTCATTGTATGACATGATGATTTTAATCTCCCTCTTTCCTAACGCAGACTGCGTCGTGAACAAATCTTTGACCAAAGGGGTCTTGGCTTGGGTTGTCAGGGGAATGTACACGTTGAACGACATGGGCTACGAGGCACTTGTGGCTTCCTGCCGCCAGTCGCTTGCCGACGGTGCAGTCATCATCATATTTCCGGAGGGAACCCGGACGCCTAGGCAGGGGACGGTCCCCTACAAGCGGGGGGCGGCCCACATAGCCCATGAAACCGGGGCCGACCTGCTCCCTGTTTACATAGGGGGAAACGACAAGTACGGCTTGGGAAAGCATGACCCCCTCTTCTCATATAATCCTACGGAAGTCTATTCCTACTACGTCCGCCCTCTTGAGGAGGTTCACGCCGCGGACTACGCGTCCCTATCATCTCCGATGGCTGCCCGCAGGATGACCGAACGGGTGCATGAGCTCCTTGCCAAGGAAGCGCTTGCCCGCGACAACCGGGTCATATAGTCTTGCGGGGGGTGTGACGTGCCCCATAGCTGGGGCGGCCCCACTGGGGGCGGGCCAATGAAATAGCTCCATAGGGGCTCGCCCTGGCGGGGGGCGGACACAGACCGCCGCCCCTGTTCCGTTAATCCTCCAGCAGGACGCTGCCGAAGACGCCGGGGTTCATGTAGCCGGTGCCGTTCTCGTCGTACCAGTTGAGCGTGCCTGTCCTGCTTCCCGATGCGTCAGCATCGTTTATCTGGAGGTCCAGGCCGAGCAGCATTCCTGCCCGGGGTCTTATGTCCGTCCATCTGAAGGAGGCCGCGACCTCGTAGCCGCCTGAGACAAGGCGGGCCTGGCTTGTCATGTTGCCCTGGACGCACTTGTCGCCGTTGAAGCTTGCGGCGTTCCTGCAGCTGATTCTGTACTGCTTGTCGTCCTCCTCGTAGCTTTCCGTCTTGGCGTTGTTCTCGTCGATGAAGACTTCGAGCGAGTCCTGCTGCCATGCGTCCGCGCTTGCCGTGTTTATCACGCCGTCCTTGACCTTCGCGAGCACGTAGAGGGCTTTGTCGTCCCAGAGCATCCGCACTTCCGCATCAGCCTTTGCCCCGTTCCGCACGGCGAGCGTGACGGGCACCGCCTTGTTCCATGTGCTGTCCGAAAAGTCCAGGCTGGGGCTGCCTTTCCTGATGACGGCGAAGGGCTTGAGCAGCCCCTTCGCATAGAACTTGGACGACGATGCCTGCTTGTTCTGGAAGTCGTTGAAGGAGCTGACGTCGCTCCCGTGCTCGTAGCGGAAGTCGATTTTCACGCTTCCCGCGACGGAAAGGCCTCCCATGTTCAGAGAAAGCAGTTTTGTCCCCGCATCCCCTGCCGGGATGGAGGCGGACTTGATGCCCTTGCCGTCGTCGATGAACATGACGAGCTTGTCACCGGCGGCGGGGCTGCCCGACAGCGTGGCCTTGGCAAAGATGCTGCCGTCCTTCCACATGGGGCGGAATTCCGCCCTGACGCTTCCCGCCTGAATGACGCAGGGGCGGGCGTGGGAGAAGTCCTTGCCATCGCCCTGAATCAGCGTGACGCTCTGTATGGCTGGCTCAAGCTTGTCCGCGTCCGCGAAGGCCCAGAACGCGGGTTTGGCCTTGTAGTCGCCGTCGAAGAGGAGGGGGCACTGTGTCTGTGTGCCGTCCGCACCGCCGCCTACGCTGGAGGAGGACTGGAGCCATGAGTAGGGGTCGGTGACTCCCCAGAAAACGATTCCCGCCACGTTTATCCCCGGCTCCTTGTCCAGCGCGACGAGCTTGTCGTATATCGCCTTGTAGCGGTAGGCCTGCCTGTTGTATTCCTCGCCGGTGTTCTTGCCGTCAAATGAGGAGCTGGCCTTCAGGTCCATCTCCGTGATCATTACGCTGTCCACGACCTCAGAATAGGCGCGGACGGCAGCCTCCAGCTGCGGGACCGAGGGGGAGTCCATGTTGTAGTGGCCCTGCATCCCCATACCGCTTATGCGGGTTCCCTCGGCACTCTTGACGGCCTTGAGCAGCTCCACGATCCCCCTGACTTTCTGCGGCGTGCACTCGTTGTAGTCGTTGTAGTACAGCTCCAGCGAGGCGGGGGCGTATTTGTTGGCGAATCGGAATGCGTTGATGATGAATTCGTTGCTTCCATAGACATGCCACCAGCTGGACTTGCTGCCGTGGGTCGGGTCAGACAGCCTGTCGCCGCCTGACTCCGTGTCCGTGCGGTAGCTGCCGGTCGCGTCGCTGATCGCCTCGTTCACCACGTCCCATCCGTAGAAGAGGGGGCCGTATTTCTTTCCGGTCGGAGTGGACTTGTCGGTGTAATAAGAGAGCATCGTCTTGATGTACCACTCCAGGCGCAGGTTCATCTCGTCCTTGCCGACGTAGGCTTTCGTCGCGTCGTAGTCCTTGTGGAAGAACCATTCCGGGGCCTGCGAGTGCCAGACCAGCACGTGGCCGCGCACCTTCAGCTGCTTGCCGGGGTTCGCCTTGTTCCATGCGTATATCTTGTCCAGAAGCGCGTCGGCGCGGCTGTGGTCCAGCACGGGGACGGTCAGCTCCCTGCCGTCCAGCGCGTCGGTCGTGAGGCCGATCGGTGAGCGGTTGCCGTCGTGGTAGCCGTTCATGCAGTCCATCTTTAGCTCGTTGCCGAGCGTCACCGCGTTGAAGTGCTTGAAGAGCAAGTCCATGTAGAGCGGGTCGCCCGCCTCGCTCCCGGTCACGGCCCCGCCGACGTAGACCTTCCTGCCGAATCCCTTGCGGGAGCTGACGGCATCTTTCAGGCTGACGATGTTCTTTTCTATCTGTTTTGCGGCCGCTTCCTCCGGGGCCACGCGGAATTCGTCCACGCAGTATGACAGGCCCTCGGATCCGGTGAGCTGGAACTGCACCTGGTCATGCGGGTCGCTCAGGACGAAAGTGCCCGTCACCAACTGCCACTTGTCGCTCAGTTCTACTTTCTTGTCGGGGCTGACTTTGGCGGAGTCCACCTTGGACCAGTTCTCCACCGCCCCGTTGACGACGAGCGTCACGGTCCCTGCCGGGACTACGCTCTCGGGCGCGACTTTTATATAGTAGGAATATGAATAGGTCCTGCCGCCTTCGATGAGGGAGGCGAGCTCCTTCCATGCGAACTGGCATTGGGCCTTGCCCCCGCCTTCGGACAGGGCCGTGGCGTAGTAGCTGCCGCAGGCGGGGCCGGGCTGGCCGCCGTCCTCGTATGCGGTGCGGAGCAGGTTTTTGTGGGACCAGTTGGTATCGCTCCACCAGTAGAGGCCGCCGTCCCCGTCCGCCCCCTCGAACCCGCAGTTGTAGTTGTCCAGTATGTTCTGCTTGATTTCCCGCTGGGCGGTCTTGCCTTTGTCCGTCCCGGAAGCGTTCCCGTTGCTCGCGCAGGACACGAACAGCGCGGCTGCAAGCGAGGCCGCGCATCCAAAGAATAAAGCTGTCTTCGTAACTCTCATCATTCCCCCAGTATACAGCGCTTTACGGGGAAGGTAAGGCGGGAAAATTCCCTACTTAGCGGGGGCAACTGCGAGCGGCGTTTTAGCACGGCCTCGTTGCACTTCCTTCTATATTATACTATGATGTGCTCATGGACTGCATTGAGTTTGAGGACCTTTCCTTTACATATCCGCCCGTCGAGGGCGACGTGGACAGCGAGGGCAAGCAGATTGTCCCTGTCCCGGTGTTCGATCATTTTACGGGGGCGATTCCCTCCGGTGATGAGGGCGGCTCTGCGAGGGGCGCGGGTGCCCTGACCAGCCTTATCGGTCCGAACGGCTCGGGCAAATCCACCTTCATGCTGCTCGCGTCGGGCAGGCTTGTACCCCAGACCGGCCGCTGCCTCCTTTTCGGGCAGGATGTCGCCCGCCTGGGCGAGGAGCAGAAGAACCTCCTTGCCTCGGTCATCTACCAGAACATGGAGTTCGAGAGCGACGAGGCGGTGGACAAACTGCTTGCCTATGTCTATTCGGCGGGCAACCTCAAGGGAAAGGCCGCCGGAATCCGCGACGCGTCATGCGACCTGCTTGCCGAACTTGTGGATGTCTTTGAGCTGGAGAAAGTACTGCCCCACGGACTGAGGCAACTGAGCAAGGGCGAGATACAGCGCGTCCTGCTCGCCTTCTCTTTGCTTTACGGCAGTGCGGCGGTCTTTATGGACGAGCCGCTCTTCGCGATGGAGGAGGGGCAGAAGGACAGGGCCCTTGCGTACCTCCGCGAGTATGCGGCGAGTACCGGGACGGCTTTGTTCGTGTCCATGCACGAGCTGGACCTGAGCCGGAAGCACGCTGACAAGGTCCTGCTGTTCCATCCAGACAGGACGATCGACTACGGGACTGCGGACGAGGTGATGACCGACGGGGGGCTTGAGAAAGCCTACGGTGTTCCGGTCGCCATGCTCAAGAAGCAGGAGGACATGACGCGGGAAGAGCTGAAGACCGCCGCAGACGCGATACTGAAGGTTCAGGCCAATGCGTAAGGCGTTGCCCAGGAAGGGGAGGGCGGCCCTCTGTGCCGTGGTCGTCCTCGCTGTGGCGGCATATTTCGCATACGATTTTTTCTTCGCCCCAAAGCCTGAGCGCATGGGCTATGCCGAATTCTATTCGCTCGTCGCTGACGGGCGGGTAGGGGAGGCAGTGCTTTCCGTCGATGGCATCCGCTTTACCGTGGGCGGGGCGGGCAGTACCGGCGGGGAGGATGCTGGGGCGGACGCTTCTGGCGGGGCGGGTGGCTCAGCCGTGACCGAATACCGGACCGACAACCCCGCGAGCCCCACGCTCAAGGAATACCTCCTGCTGCACGGTGTGAACGTGAAAGAGGAGAAGGATGCTGCCGCCATCATCTCGCTTTTGTTCGACATCGTTTTCTACGCATTTTTCTTCGGCGTGTTCCTTTTCGCCTTCCGCAAGTTCATCTCCCCCAACAGCTTCCGCGTCGTGCGGAACACCGGGGTGAAGTTTGCCGATGTCGTCGGCATGGACGCGCTCAAGCGGGACATGACGCAGGTGATGGAAATCCTGAAAGACCCGGCTGGCTATGCGGCAAAGGGAATCCGTGCGCCCAAGGGCATCCTGCTGGAAGGCGCGCCCGGCAACGGCAAGACCCTCTTCGCGCGTGCGCTTGCGGGCGAGGCCAAAGTCAACTTTATCCCCGCCAAGGCGACGGACTTTGAGAGCATGTTCATGGCAATCGGCCCGATGAAGGTGAAGCTGCTGTTCCGCAAGGCGAGGAAGCGGGCTCCCTGCATCGTGTTCATCGACGAGTTTGACGGCATCGGGACGCGGCGGAACTATTCCGGCAGCGCGATAGAGACGGAGAACACCCGCATCGTCACCGCCCTGCTGAATGAGCTGGACGGCTTTGAACCTGCGCGGGGTATCCTTGTCCTTGCCGCGACAAATTCCGTTAAGGCACTGGACGAGGCGCTTATCCGTCCCGGCAGGTTCGACGCGCGGGTTTCCGTGCCGTACCCGGACTACGAGGCGCGGAAGAAGCTCGTCGTCATGTATTCTCGCGGCAAGAAGCCTTCCGCCGAATGTACCGAAGAGGCGCTTGCCAAAAAGTTCGACGGCTTTTCCTGTGCCAAGATTGAGTCGGTGCTGAACCGTGCCGCCCTGCTTGCGTCACAGGCGGGCAGGGACAGCTTTACGATGGAAGACATAACGGGGGCCTGCTGATGTATTACGGGGCAATAAAAGAAGTTGACATCGCGGATGGGGAAGGAGTACGTGTTTCCCTCTTCGTTTCCGGCTGCAGGAACTGCTGCAAGGGCTGCTTCCAGAAGGAGACCTGGAACTTCTGCTACGGCAGCATCTTTACCAAGGAAATCGAAGACCATATATTGGATTGCCTGGGGCCTGCCTTCATCAAGGGGCTTTCTGTTCTGGGCGGGGAACCCTTCGAGGAGGAAAACCAGGCCGTCCTTGCCCCCTTCCTCATGCGGGTCAAAGAGGCATATCCGGACAAGGACATCTGGTGCTTTACCGGCTACATCTATGACAAAGACCTCAAGCCTGCCACGGGCCGCAAGCGCACCGAGTTCACCGACCGGATGCTTTCCTGTATAGATGTGCTCGTGGACGGCCCCTTCATCGAGGAACAGAAGGACATCAGCCTCCAGTTCCGCGGTTCCCGCAACCAGCGTATCCTGCATCTGAAGGACGGGACTATTATTGCGTGAGCTTCCGAAGGAAGCTCATTGACA
>JAILON010000156.1 GCA_024690865.1 Treponema sp.
CTTGGAAAGTCCCCATATCATGCTCCTCGCCGACGACCCCTCGCACTCCCTTGTCGAGGGCACGGGCGAGCTTGTCAAAGGCGGTACGCCGCTCTACGACGGCGACCTGATGCTCGCGTCCGGCCACATCACGGGCTGGGCGGTGCGGGACGAGGCCGCGCTTGCCCATGTGCGCACGGCCCTTGCTGCGCTCAAGGAGGCGGGCAGGGCGGAAGACGGGAGCAGCTTCCTCTTCGCGGTGGGCGACGGCAACCACTCGCTTGCGACGGCGAAGGCTGTCTGGGACGAGTACAAGGCGAAGGCGGGGCTGAGCGGCGAGGCCTTGGAAAGCTGCCCCGTGCGCTACGCCCTCGTGGAAATCGTCAACATCTATGATTCTGGCCTGACCTTCGAGCCAATCCACCGGGTCATCCTCGGCGACGAGGTGAACCCCGATGGGCTCATCGCATCGTTGGAAAAGTCCCTCGGCAGTCAGGGCGGGGAATCCGGCGATGGGGCCGGAGCCAGCGGGAGCTGTGCTGGAACGCACCGTCGGGAAGTCGGAAGCCCTGCCGAGCTTGAGGCGGCGGTCAAGGCCTCCAAGGCATCCTTCGGATTCGTCTACATCGGCAAGGACGGAAGGCAGCGCTTCACCCTGCTTGAGACCGGCATAACGGACCTTGCGGTCAGCCGCCTGCAGCCCGCGCTGGACGACTACCTTGACGGCAAGGACGGCCTGGAGCTGGACTACATCCACGGCGCGGACGAGGTCTTCCGTCTGGGCGGGGAGCCGGGCGCGGTGTCCATCATGCTGCCTCCGATTGCAAAGGATTCCTTCTTCGCGACGATAGACGGACGCGGCCCCCTGCCGCGCAAGAGCTTTTCGATGGGGGAGGCGAGCGAGAAGCGCTTCTACCTGGAATGCCGGAGGCTGTTCGGCTAAGGGCGCAGTGTGCCAGGGGGCGACGGCCCTTTTCATAGCTGATGCCGGGATTTGCCGGCACGTTGCATGTAAGAGCAGGAAGAAGAATATGCAGATACGGAAAACGAATGCCGGCGACATTGATGCCCTGATGGAAATCCGGCTTGAGATGCTCAGGGTTGTGAACGGTTTGGACAAAAATGCGGAATTTGACTGGAAGCTCGTCGAATGTTCGCGGGGCTATTTCCTGTACGGGGACCAGACGACCGTCTTTGCGGATGACGGTGGCAAGATTGCCGGGTGCGCCTCGCTCAGCTACATTACGGTGATGCCGACATTTGACCATCCCACCGGGAAGCGTGCCCACCTGATGAACGTATACACCCGTGCGGAATACCGCAGGCAGGGCGTGGGCCGCCAGATGGTCCAGTTCCTGATTGACGAGGCGGTCTTGCGTGGCGTGACGGAAATCAGCCTGGATGCGACGCAGATGGGGCATCCGCTGTACAAGGCCCTTGGGTTTAACGAGAATGCGGAGGGCATGAATCTCTCTCTGAAATGATGGGGCAGTTGCACGGGAGCCGTGCGGCTTCGGTGCAACGGGCTTGTGTACAGGATTGACTGCGCGGGCCGTCGATTGCCGCCTTTTTAATTTATTTGCAGGATAATAGAAAGTATGTTATAATTACCCAACGTCAACCGCAGGAGTTCTCTATGAAAAAGTTGGGGCAGAAGCTTATCCTGAGCTATGCAGTTCTTGTATTGGTATCGATACTGATGGTCGCAATTCCCGTCCTGGGAACGCAGCGCAGCGTCCTGATGCAGGACATGATAGAGAAATCCATTGGGCAGATGGAATCCGCCTCCCAGTCCATAACGGCATTCCTGGACTCTCCTTCCACAATCGTGAAGGACATGGCCCTGTACATGGGGCGGACGGACAGCCTTGACCTAGAGGAAATCCAGCGGGACTTCGATGCACGGATAAAGGGATTCCCGTCCCTCTACTGCCTCTATTATACCGATTCCCTGCCGATGAGCAGGGGCGGCTCCTTCTATTCCAGCGACGGCTGGATTCCGGACATGGACTACGACAAGGACTCCCGGGACTGGTACGCGGCAGCCCGGAAGGCCGGAGGCAAGGCGGCCCTCGTCGATCCCTACGTTGACGAGGATACGAAGAAGCTGGTCATGACGATTTCCTGCGCCGTGCTCGGACGGAGCGGGAACTTCATGGGCGTCACGGGCATAGACATCCTGCTCGACGAGATGAATTCCATCGTGCACGGCAAGACCCTGACCTCCGGCGGCACGACGTATATTCTGGACAGGAACGGCCTCTACCTGACGAATGACGATACCAGCAAGGTCCAGGCCGTGAATTTCTTTGACGAGCACCGGGATCTTTCCAAATTCAAGGACCGGATAAGCGACGACGTCTTCTTTGAGCCGGAGGCGTCCGGGGGCTACTACATCGCGGGGCAGGTCATCAACAAGAACTCCGGCTGGATGATGGTGACGTTCGGCAGGACGTCCGAGCTGTACACGCAGGTAAACAAGATGATTCTCCTCATCGTCATCATGGCCCTGCTGGGGCTGGGAGCCTCCATCCTCATCGCCCTCCTGATGTCCTCCAAGATAGTCGAGCCGATAAAGACGGTCGATGTCGCCGTCAATGGAATCGCGCAGGGGAACGCGGACCTGACCCGCCGGCTTGCGGTCAGGAGTTCCGACGAGGTCGGCGAGCTGGTCGAAGGATTCAACAACTTCATGGCGAAGCTGCAGGGCATCGTGCGCGACGTGAAGGATTCCAAGGAGAACCTGTCCAACGTCAAGGCCGACCTGCAGGACAGCATAGACGGTACGGCGAGCGCGATTACGGAGATTCTTTCCAGCATCGAGAGCGTCGGCGGCCAGGTGGAAAACCAGTCCCGCTCGGTCTCGCAGACTTCCGCCGCCGTCACGGAGATTGCGGAGAACATCAACAGCCTGGGCCGCATGATTGAGACCCAGTCCTACGGGGTGTCCCAGGCTTCCACCGCCGTGGAGCAGATGATAGGGAACATCGCGTCCGTGAACAGCAGCGTGGAGAAGATGGCCGCGTCCTTTGGCGCGCTTGAGGCCAACACGAGCGAGGGAATCCAGCGGCAGCAGCGCGTGTCCGAGCACGTCGCCGACATCGAGGCCCAGTCAAAGGCCCTGCAGGATGCCAACGTCGCGATTACGAGCGTTTCCAGCCAGACCAACCTCCTTGCCATGAACGCGGCCATCGAGGCTGCCCATGCGGGCGAGGCGGGCAAGGGCTTTTCCGTCGTCGCGGACGAAATCCGCAAGCTTTCCGAGACTTCCGCCGCCGAGTCCAAGAAGATCAGCGAGGAGCTCCGCAAAATCAGCGAGAGCATCCAGACCGTCGTCATCGCGGCGCGTGAGAGTTCGGAGAGCTTTGCCGGTGTCGGCGAGAAGATAGCCCAGACCGACCAGCTGGTGAACCAGATAAAGGCGGCGATGAGCGAGCAGCAGTCGGGGTCCCAGCAGATAGTCGAGGCCCTCAAGATAATGAACGACAGCACCTCGGAGGTCAAGGAGGCCTCCCACGAGATGGCCGTCGGGAACCAGGCAATCCTTGCGGAAGTCCAGAAGCTCCAGGACGCGACGGTGGTAATCCGCGACGGCATGGCGGAGATGTCGGAGGGTGCGAAGGAGATGAACAAGACGGGGTCCGTCCTTTCTGACATTTCCGGGAAGGTGAGGGAGTCAATCAACAGGATCGGTGCCCAGATAGACCAGTTCCAGGTGTAGGGGCGGACAGTCTGTCTTTTTGATGACGCTGCGGTTCATACCTCCCCCCTCCTCCTATCGTGCGTACACGACAGATTCACCTGTATCTTATCGTGCATACACGACAGTTTCAAGCGTTTTTGTCGTGCCTGCGCGACAGGTATGGCCAGTGTTGTAATCTGCCCTCTACCTGTCCGTAATTCTCGGAGGCTGTCCCTGCTCCGTACGTCAGAACCGGGCGAATACGGACAGCTCCCGGTCATCCTTCCAAATCCCGCATCATCAGGAAGTCCGGCAGGCGGATGTGCTGCACGTTGCTTGTGGAGTAGTCCAGATCATCGTTCGTTATGATGATTTTGCGGTCAAGCTGGGTGAGCGAGTTGAATGCAGAAAATTCGCGTTCGTATGCCTTCTCTTCCGCTACGCTGTATGCTACCTGTACGTAGAACTTTTTGCCGTCCTTTTCGGCAATGAAGTCTATCTCGCGCCCATTGTTGTCATAGACTTTGACCGAGTAGTTCATGTATGCAAGTTCGGTGTAGATGACGTTTTCCAGATTGTGGGTCAGGTCAAATCGACCGTCCGGGCATCGTATTGAATTCAGGGCGACATCGCTGTTGTAAAGCTTCCTGCTCTGTTCAAGCTCCTTTTTTGCCTTTGTGGAATAGCGCGGAATCTGGTCGATGATATAAGCATCTTCAAGATATCCTATCCATTTCTGAATTGTATTTGTGCTGCATGGAATCCCCTGTGCGTTCATATAGGCGGTTATGGAATGTGCGGAGTAAAGCCGGGCATTGGAAATCAGTATGAAATTTGCCAGTTTCCTGAATTCCTGCTCCTTACGGATTTTATAGCGGTTTATGATGTCGTTCGTTACAATCGTGTCGTCCAAATCGTTCAGGTATCGTTTCTGCTCGTCAAGGGTCGGGAATTCAAGTCGCTTGGGGAAGCCTCCCCATACGAGGTAGTCCATGACTGATGCTTTCCTGCCGAGCTGCCCGGCATATCCGGCAAGTTCCTTGTATACAAACGGGCGTATTCTGAACGAGACATAGCGGCCGGAAAGTTCCCTGGTGAACTCCCTGGACAGGAGCTTTGAGTTGGAACCGGTGATGAAGACCGAACAGTTTTCGCGCCTGAGCGAGCGGCAGGCAAGCTGCCAGCCGTCAATCTCCTGAACTTCGTCCAGCAGCACGTAGCACAGTTCTTTCTTCCTGCGGGAGGAGACGTATCCGACTATGTCTTCCCATTTCTGGATGCTGGATGTGACGGCCCGGTCGTCAAAATCAAGGTAGATGACATTATCGCATTTCTGCCTCAGTTCCTCGACTATCTGCTCCATAATCACGGACTTGCCGCACCGGCGGACCCCCGTGATTATCTTGATGAGGTCACTGTCATAGAAGCCCCGTATTTCGCCTACATACTTTTCGCGCTTCAGCATACAGAGTATTGTAGCATACATAAGCCAAATTCTCAATGCTATTGCGAATTTGGACTGAAACAGGCTAAATTCTCAATAGCAGTGAGAATTTCGGACAAGCACGGATAAATTCTCAATAGGGATAGTCAAATGGATGTGTCGGGCGTTCCGGCGGGCAATCAGGAAGGGGGATGCTATCTCAGACACAACTGAGGAGCGGGTCGCGGGCGGGGCGGGGCAGATTGTACTTTCATGAGGGAACTTTCGGGCAGATGCAACACTTTTCAGGGGGAACTTTTGCCCAGAACGTACACTTTTATGAGGATAACGGTCCGATTTTCTCCCGTCAGCCGGAAACTCTCGTCACTCGCTCAGCACTCGCCCCCTAGCCGAGCCGTTGCACTTTGTGCTAGTATTTCCTTATGTTCACAAAGGAAGACAACGCGATAATCTGGAAGAAGGGCTACGAGACCCTACGCATAGAGGGATGGGGGGCGGACTCGCTCCGTGTCCGCTGCACGATGAACACCGCCTTTTCAGGCGAGGACTGGGCACTGACGGAAAAGTCCGCTGCTGATGTAGCGGCCACCAAGCCCGGCGCCGCCAAAACGGTCATAACCGTCTCGGACGTGGAGGCTGAAATCAAGAACGGCAAACTGTCCGCCACGGTCAGCGCGAACGGCGTCCTCCGCTTCTACAAGGGCGGGAAGCTCATCCTACGGGAATACTACCGCAACTACGATGCCGCTGCGAGCAGGGAGAGCGTCTGCCTCAAGGTGGTCTCCCGCGAGTTCCACCCGGTCATCGGCGGCAGCGAGTTCCGCCTGACCGTCCGCTTCGATGCGAACGAGGGCGAGAAGATATACGGCATGGGCCAGTACCAGCAGCCCAATCTTGACATGAAGGGCTGCGTCTTGGAGCTTGCCCAGCGCAACTCCCAGTCATCGATTCCCTTCTACCTTTCCAGCCTGGGCTACGGCTTCCTCTGGAACAATCCGTCGGTGGGGCGTGCAACATTCGGCACGAACCGGACGGTCTGGGAATCCTCCTGCTGCGACGAGATGGACTACTGGATTACGGCGGCTGACAGCCCCGCCCAAATCATACGGAACTACACGGGGGCGACGGGCCGCCACCCGCTCATGGGCGAGGACTACCTGGGATTCTGGCAGTGCAAGCTCCGCTACCGGACGCAGGACGAGGTCCTGACCGTTGCGCGCAAGTACAAGGAGCTCGGCATCAAGCTCGATGTCATCGTCATCGACTTCTTCCACTGGATCCGGCAGGGCGACTGGGGATTCGACAAGGACTACTGGCCCGACCCCAAGGCGATGTGCGACGAGCTGCACGCGATGGGCACCAAGGTCATGGTCTCCGTCTGGCCGTCCGTTGACAAGAAGTGCTCCCACTTCCAGGAGATGTGGGATCGGGGCCTCCTCGTCCGCACGGACCGCGGCGTCATCCAGACCTACGACTTCAACGGCGATTGCGTGACATTCGACGCGACCAACCCCGAGGCGCGGGAGTTCATCTGGAATGTCTGCCGGGAAAGCTACCAGAAGTACGGCATCGACATGTTCTGGCTGGACAACGCCGAGCCCGACCTTTCCATATATGACTACGAGCTCTACCGCTACCAGATGGGGCCGGCCCTCAAGGTCAGCAACCTCTACCCCAAGTGCTACGCCCAGGCCTTCTGGGAGGGCATGAAAAAGTCCGGTATGGAAACGCCCGTCAACCTGGAGCGCTGCGCCTGGGCGGGCAGCCAGAAGTACGGGGTCATCCTCTGGAACGGCGACGTGCAGAGCAGCTGGGAGTGCCTTGAGGACTCCGTGGCGCAGGGACTGGGCATGGGGCTTTCCGGCATCGCCTGGTGGACGACGGATATCGGCGGCTTCATGTGGGGCAACGTGCACGACAAGGGCTTCATCGAACTTCTGGAACGCTGGTTCGAGTGGGCGGTCTTCACCCCGATCATGCGGCTGCACGGCGACCGCGACCCGCACGACATCTCGCCCCTGTCGGACAAGGACTACGGCGGCGGCTACCTCTTCACCGGCTCGCCAAACGAGATATGGTGCTACGGGGACGAGGCGCAGAAGATATTCGAAAAGAACATCAAGCTCCGCAAGTCGCTCAAAGGCTACGTTGCCTCGCTGATGAAGGAAGCCCACGAAAGCGGTGCGCCCCTCATGCGGACGATGTTCTACGAGTTCCCCGATGACGCGGAGTGCTGGATGCTCAGGGACCAGTACATGTTCGGCCCAGACTACCTGGTCGCCCCCGTTCTGCACGCGGGCGAGACGGAGCGCGAAGTCTACCTCCCCGCCGGCAGCTGGGAGGACTTCCACACGGGCGAGAAGCTTTCCGGCGGCCGCCGCGTCACGGTTGCCGCCCCGATTGACCGCATCCCGGTGTTCAAAAAGATAAGCAACTAGACGGGGTACCGAGAAGGGCGGGCAGGACATCTCCTCCCCGCCCTATACCCCCTATACCTCCGTATGTTTTTTCAGGACAAGCCTACATGAAAGATTCTTCAAAAGCGATTCCCGATGGGGACAAATTCCGTTCCCGTGCCATAAACGCCATTGTTGCCCTCTTCCTCATCGCCTCCATTCCGGGGGCGTTCGCAGGAAGCGGAAATGAATTTGACGAACGCTGGATGTACCTGCTGAACTTTGTTCGCAAGGATGAGTATATATTCGGGAAGAATATCTTTTTTACCTACGGCCCCTTGGGATTCCTCACCTGCGTCCGTGCGGTGAAGGACAGCCTCTTTGTTGGCTTGGCATGGTGGCTGGCCATATACGCCGCATTCGTCTACCTGATGATGCAGGTCAGACGTATCCTGCTGGACCGGAAGGTCCGTGTCCTGTGTCCTGCCGTTGCGCTTTTCCTCTTCCTGCTGCCGCAGAAGATGGTGGGCGACGTTCTGGTAAGCTTCTATGTCTGGCTGGCGGTCGCCCTCCTTGTCGCCTGCGATAAAGAAGACCGGAGGGGTATACTGTACGCAGTCATTGCGGACATCCTGCTGGCCCTGCTCTTCCTTTGGAAGATGTCGTCCTTCACCTCTTCGTTTGCCGTCTGCTTCGTTTCTGCTTTTATACTGCTGTTCATACGGAAGGAATGGAAAAAGGCGCTGCTGCTGTCGCTGTCGCTTCCAGCCGTCATCTGCGCCTACCTCATATACAACCCGTCCGTTTCCGATTTCCTGTGCTACTGCCGGGCTGCCGTTGAAATATCTGGCGGCTACAACGCCGTCATGGGCAACGTAATGACCCCGGATTCCTTTTCTGCATTCTTCGTCGTGTTTGGGGTTGCCGCCGGGCTAATCCTCGCCCTTTGCCTGTGGAACACGGACAAGAAGTCGTTTGCAATCTTCGTGCCCCTGTTTGTTCCGCTCTTTTTCTACTATAAATATGGGATTGTACGGCAGGGGGGATTTGCATTCTACCAGGGCGTGTGCATGTCCTTTTCCATCTTCTTCCTGTTCGGGCTTTTCGATTTTTTGTTTTCTCCGTCTGTGCAGCCGAAGCTTCACGGCTGGGGAAAGCTGTCCCTTGTTTACGTGCTTGCCCTGTGCGTCTTGGAATTTCCCAGCTTCCTCAGCAGCATTCCGCAGGTACTGAAGGATTCGACGCTGGGACTGCCTTCGCAAATAATAGACCGCTACCTGATTTCCGTCAGGAATGGGGCCGGAAAGACTTTGAATCCTGCCTTTAAGGAAATCGTGAATGGCGGTTCCGTTGCAATTTTCCCGGACGAGCTTTTCTATCTGGCAGACGGCAGTACGAAATTCCGGGCCATGCCCATCATACAGAACTACACGGCCTACACCGCATGGCTGGACGAGAAGAATGCGGCTTTCTTTACGGACGGTGGAACTGGCGCGGCTGGCACTCTTGCTGGTGCGACGAGCGCGACCGCTGGAACGGCTGGTGGTGCGACGGGGGCGACCGCTGGCGCGGTTGCTGGTGCTCCGCCCGACTTCGTGCTGTTCGGCTTGGAGGGAATCGACATGCGGCTCCCCCTTGCCGAAACCCCGGCAACGTATTCCGCCATACGGGAAAACTATGAGCTTGTTGCAGGAACGGACACCGAGCTGCTTTTTAAACGGAAAGACGGCGCCCCTGGCCGGAAGCATGAAAAGCGCGAGATTGTGCGCGGGCCGTGGAGCGGGAATGCCATAGACCGGCCGTCCAATGCGCGGTATATGTCGATTGACATGAAGTTGAGCCTGCTGGGAAAACTGGCGGAATTTTTCTGGAAGTCGCTTCCGGTGTTTATAGATATCGAGTTTGACGATGGATCGGTGAACGGCGGCCGTATCGTTCCACGTACGGCGACCAACCCGATTGCAGTGGACGAGCTGGTCGTTCCCTATTCCGGTGTGCATCCTCGCGAGGATGGGGCGACCGTGGAACTGGCAAAAGTCATTTCCCAGGGGCCGGGCAAGCGGGCCGTGTCCGTGGATTTCCGGATGAAAGGGCTGCTTCGCCTGTATTACAAGGACATAACGGTGTGCTGGTGGACTGACTGACGGCGGTTCCGTAGTCTATCGTAAAGGCTGTCACCTCTGCCGGCCGGTAGTGGTGTATAGGCCGTCCGCTACGCTGGCTGAGGAGGGCCGGTAGTGATGCAGAGGCGACTCTGCCACATTGCCAGAGCGACTCTACCACATTGCCACAGTCACTCTGCCTTATTGTCCGAGCCGCTGTGCCTTATTGTCTGAGCCGCTGTGCCTTATTGCCAGAGCGGCCTGTCTTATTGCCAGAGCGGCCTGTCTTATTGCCAGAGCGGCTCTGCCTTATTGCCAGACTGGCTCTGCCTTGTTGTCAAAGCGACTCTGCTTTATTGCCAAAGCGGCTTTGCCTTATTGTCAGATTTCCCCTTGCTTTTTGCCGCAGATGGTTTATAATGTATGTGAAAACGTTTTCAGAGGGCGCGGTGCTGAGAGACTGTTGGTGCGGTGTCAAGAGCTTGTGGGCGCGGTTCCAGCGCGGTGCCGAGAGGCCTTTGTCGCGGTACCGGGCTATGGCCGGGCCAACGGCTGAGGACTTGTGACCGGGAAGTCCGTGCCTTTTGATGCGTTTCAACAGTTTCAATACAACATGCACAGGAGATTTTATGCGGGCCTTTTGGGAAAATCCAGAGATACAGCAGTTGGACAGGCTTCCGATGCGGAGCCATCTTATCCCTTACGACAGCGCGGACAAAGCCGCGTCCGACCTGGCGGCGGGACCTGAAGGCCGCCCCCTCCCGGACAGTCCCTACTTCAAGAGCCTTGACGGCACATGGAAGTTCACCCTGCTTTCCTCGCCCACGGACGACGGGGAAGGCTCGGCGGTCGCGGGCTGGACGTCCAGCTCCTACGACGCCTCTTCCTGGGCGGACATAAGCGTCCCCGGCAGCTGGACGGTGCAGGGCTTTGACGACCATCCCCACTATACCAATGTGCAGATGCCCTTCGACATCATGCCGCCCAACGTCCCTGAAAAGAACCCGACCGGCCTGTACCTCCTTGAAACCAGCCTGCCGGACTCCTGGAAAGGGCGGCGCGTCGTGCTGCACGTGGGTTCCGCCGAAAGCTGCATGGAGCTGTTCGTCAACGGGAAGCGGGCAGGGCTTTCCAAGGACACCAGGCTCCCTGCCGAATTCGACATAACGCCCTACCTGTCCGCCGGCGGGAAGCAGAAGCTTGCCATAAAGGTCATCCGCTATTCGGACGCGTCGTTCGTGGAAGACCAGGACCAGTGGTGGTTCGGCGGAATCCACCGGTCCGTCTACCTCTATTCTACGGAATCCTATTTCATCGAGGACGTGGAGGCCCTGACTCGCGTGGAGGACATGACGGACGACGGCCTCAGGGGAACGGGCATACTTCCCCTCGTGGTCAAGCTGGGCTATGCCGTCCCGGGCGATGAGGCGTGCAGGCAGACCAACAAGGAGATGGACAAGAAGGAAGTCTGCGTGTCCTACAGCGTCCGCAAGCTGGAGGGAACCGCCTCGAAGGACGTCCTGGGCACGGAGCTTGCCAGCGGGGACATCACGGGCAGCTACTTTTACCGGATGAACCTGCGCGAGGCCGCGGTGGAAATACGGATCCCCGATGCCCTCCTGTGGTCGTCCGAACACCCCGAACTGTATGCCGTCACCGTCACCCTGTCCGAAGGCAGCGCCGAAAAGAAGGGCAGGGAACTGGAAAGCACCGCGTTCACGGTCGGCTTCAAGACCGTCCAGGTCAAGGACCGGGAGCTGCTTCTGAACGGAAGGCCGGTCTACATACATGGCGTGAACCGCCACGAGCACGACGAGCATACGGCCAAAACCCTGACCACCGCCGAGATGCTGCGCGATATCAAGCTGCTCAAGCAGTACAACTTCAATGCCGTCCGCACCTGCCACTACCCCGACGACGAACGCTGGTACGAGCTGTGCGACCGCTACGGCATCTACCTCCTGGACGAAGCGAATATAGAAAACCACGCCTATTACGACAACCTTTCCCGCAGCGATGCCTGGTGCTACGCCTACATGAACCGCATCCAGCGCATGGTGCGCCGGGACAAGAACCATGCTTCGATTTTCGGCTGGTCGCTGGGCAATGAATCCGGCGACGGGGCCAACCAGGTGGCCGCCGCCGCATGGATACGTCGGGTTGACCCGACCCGCCTGGTGCACTACGAGGGCTTCGTGCGCCCGGAGCTGCACCAGCTGGACTTCACGCTGGACTCGCTTGCCCGCGGCAAGGGCCTGACCGACCTTATAAGCCCCATGTACCCGACCATAGAGCTCATAACCCGCTACGTGGAGGAACGGGAGGACTACCGGCCCATCATCATGTGCGAATATTCGCACGCGATGGGCAACGCCAACGGCAGCCTTGCCGACTACTGGGAGGCCATAGAAAGCCATCATGGCCTGCAGGGTGGCTTCATCTGGGACTGGATAGACCAGGGCATAGCGGCCGAAAGCCCCGCTGGCGGGCCCGGCCAGCCGCAGGGAGGCAAGTGGTGGAAATACGGCGGAGACTTTGGCGATGATCCCTGCGACTACGACTTCTGTTTGAACGGACTGAACCTGCCCGACCAGACTCCAAAGCCCGCAATGGACGAATGCAAGCGGCTCTTCGCGCCCGTCCGCCTCATGGCAGTCCACGCCGGACAGGGGCTTTTCCAGGTCGCCAACAAGGCGGACTTCACCAGCCTGAATTCCTGGAAGCTGGCATGGACGATTTTCGTAAACGGACGGCAGGAAGCCTGCGGTACATCGGAACTTCCAGACGTCACGGGCGGGGAGCAGGCGGAACTGAAGATAGAGGCCGTCCGTTCCGTGCTGGAAAAGTTCACGCAGGGCGAGGAGATTGTGCTCCGCGCCGACTTCATCTGGACCGAGCAGGCCGACCAGGCCGTAAAGTGCGGCTTCCTTGCGGGACAGGTCTGTTCCAGCGATGCCTTTGTCATACGGGAGGCCGTGGGCATGCAGGACTTCACGGCGGCCGCGGCAGCCCTCGCCGCCGGGGCTGGAGATAATGTGTCGGGAGACAAGGCGACAGGAGACACGGTGTCAGGAGACACGGTGTCAGGAGATAAGGTGTCGGGAGACACGGTGTCGGGAGGCAAGGTCCCCGTCGTCCTCCCGCTGGACAAGGTACAGGAGCTTGCCGCATCCGCCCGCCCTGTTATATGGCGTGCCATGCTGGAAAACGAAGGCATAAAGAAACAGCTGGACCAGCTGAACGACGAGGACGCGCCCTGGTGCTTTGACAAGAAGCCCACCCGCAGCTGGATCAACAAGGGCCTGCCTTCCCTCGTGGCCGAACGGACCGAAGGCGGCTTCACGCTGGGAGAATTCGGCAGCTGCAAGATTGCCGTTTCCGGTGCGAAGGCTGCGGACTCAAGCGACGCACTAAAACTGGACGCGCTGTTCTCGCTGACCGATGCCGTGGACGAATACCCCAGGGCCGGTTTGGAATTTGCTGTCCCGGCCTGCTTTGACAGGGTAAGCTGGTACGGCGACGGGCCGCAGGAAAACTACGGCGACCGCTGCTATGCGTCCCTGCGCGGCATGTACTCCATGAACGCACGCGAGCTGGAAGTGAAGTACATCGTGCCGCAGGAAAACGGCAGCCGCCAGGGAGTGTACTACCTGGAGCTGTCCGCGGCGGACGGCAGGAAGCTGCACGTGCAGTCGCCAAGGCCGTTCAGCTTCTGCTACTCGCCCTACACGACGGAAGACCTGTTCCGCTGCCACCACCGGAACGAGCTGGTTGACCGGACACAGGGCAAGGACGGGCACTGGATCCTGACGCTGGATGCCGCCCATCGCGGCGTCGGAACCGGGGCATGCGGGCCCGACACCATGGAAGCCTATCTTGTGAGGCCGGGCGTGTACGCCTTGAGTTTGGTCATCTGGTAAAGATGCCTGTCTGACAAGCGGGCCGATCCGGGGATGTATGGGGAAAAGGGCCGGAAACACGTTCGCGCCGGCCATGGGGCCTGCCCTGTGGCTGGCGGGCCTGTCATGGCTCTGTGGTGAAAAAAGGCCCGGGAAAAACGGGCCTGCGTCGAGAATAGTGGGCCTGCGGCGACAGAACCGGGCCCGACGTCGGCACAGCGCCCTAGAGCTTTTCCCTGGCCCGCAGCTTGGTTGACAGGCTGTCCAGTTCCTTCTGGAAGTTGCCGTCCCGGTCGGTTCCGGCGATGGCCTTGTCGCACAGGAAGTCCAGCCGGGTCAGGGTCGTCAGTATGTCGTACTCCATCTTGGAGGCCTCGAGGTTTGCGGCAGGCTGCAGGGCCGTCGCCGAATTGACCATCTTCTTCAGGACCAGCTTTTCGTCTTCGTAGGAGCTGCCCAACAGGGTCGCCTTGTCGTTTATCTTGAATACGGCGGACTGTATGCGGCCCACCGACTGGAGGCGTTCCTTTTCGTCCCGTTCCAGCATGCGCCTGTTTTCCGCGCTCTTCGCGCTCAGGTCTGCCAGCAGGAAGAGCAGCAGCCATGCCGAACCGGAAAGCAGGCCCCTGTTCATCGGGAGGAATCCCGACCGGACGAACAGCACGATGGCGGCCAGCCCCAACAGGAAAAGCGTGAAGGGCATGATGCGGATGACGCTGCGGGCCAGGGGCCTCTTTGCCGGCTGCTTCGCGAGCCGTGTGTCCGTCATGCTCATATTCTGCCTCCTGTCGCAGTTTCCGCCAGGGCGGCCTGGGACTTCATTCGTTTCTTCATATCGTACATGAGGCTGTCGGCCCGCTGCTGCGCCGTTATGAAGTCTTCCTTCGTGTGGGGCTTGAACATCGCCCAGCCGTATGCCACCGTAAACTTGTGGTCAGTCTCCTTTTGGTTCGCAACATGCCTGTCGAATTCTTTCAAAAGCTTTTCCACCTCGTCTTCATCCACCTCCTCCAGCAGGCAGATGAACTCGTCGCCACCAATCCTGTAGATGTTCCCCTTGTCCTCAAAGGTGTCCCGCATGCAGTCGCAGAATGCGTTTATCACCTTGTCCCCGACGAGGTGGCCCAGGGTATCGTTCAGCTTTTTCAAATTGTTCATGTCGAACAGGATGAGGCAGTAGATTTTCCCGGCATGCTCGCTGTAGTCGAATTTGTCTATGAGGTAGAACCAGGCCGTCTTGCTGGACACTCCGGTGTTGAAGTCCACGAGGGCAAGCTTTTCGTAGAGCTTGGCTTCCTTTACCTTTTCAAACTTTTCAACCGTCTTCTGGTACACCACGACCGTGAGCGAAAAGAACATGAAGAGGAGCCCGATGGTCAGCCACATGTCCATGAGGCTTTTGGACCGGAAGTTGCCCATGATGGTGATGGTTGCAAATATAAGGAGGCTTATTCCCATGGAGATGCAGAAGATGGGCTTGAGCAGCCTGTTAGAGAATTTCATCGTGAATATGATGAGGATGACCAGGTAGACGCATATCGCCATGAACAGGATGTACAGGATGGTCGCGCTGCTGGTTATTTGCGTTATCCCCAGAAGCTGGAGGACCAGCAGCATGCTTGAAAAATACAGGATGACCCCGGTGAAGATGTTTGTCGCGCCCGTAAAGTGCGGGGGGGTCATGGAGCGGATGAAGAGCAGGGCGAAGTAGATGATGCAGAACTGGAGCATGTATTCCAGGCACCAGTGCAGGGCCTGGTTTCCGATGAAGAACTGGAGGATGCGGGATTCCTCCAGCTGCCAGACGCCCAGGCTCACCCCGGACAGGCCCAGGAAGATGAGCGTGAAGTCCAGCTTTTCGTTCCCCACCCGCGTGAGCGTGGACAGGCCCAGGAGCAGGACGATGATGCCGAAGATGGCCAGTATGATGCCCAGGTGCAGCTTGTCCAGCCGGTTCCGCAGGAGCCGGTACAATATCGCGGCCCTGTCCCCGAAGTAGACCTCGTTGTACTCGCCTTCCCGCCCCTTTATCAGGGCCTCCATCTCCAGGCACAGGGTGCTTTTGGCTGTGTCGGGCAGGTTCACCACGTGGTAGATGGAGCGGAAGCTTTTGAGCCAGGGCGGATTGCCCTGTATCCGGTAGCTGTAGAGGTCAAGGCCGTTTATGAGCAGGCGGGCGTTCTGGTGGTGGGTGAAGAAGCAGATCGTCTTCTTTTCATAGGACACGTAGTTGTGGTACAGGCGGGACTTGCCGTCGGGGTCGCAGGGAATCTTCACGGGGAGGGTAGGCACGTAGACCTTCTGCCCGTCCCCGTCTATGTAGTACCAGCCGGTGTTGTAGTTCTGGGCCGGCCGTTGGAACAGCTTTACGTGGGGGGCTTTCTTGGAATAGGTCAAAACGTAGGCGCATACGGTGCATACCGTCAGGAGGAGTAGGACTATTGCTATATTGAGGATATCCGCAGCCTTCGGTTTTCCCATATATACTTTATTATAGCCTATTCTGGCATTGCCGACAAGAGCATTGAAGGGGCGGCCTGCGCCCGTTGGGACACTGGCGGCGGGCCGCGGAGCCCCAATGCGCCTGGATGTCGTGGTGCCGCCGCTCCATCCGTTTCTAGGACAGCGCGAGCAGCTGCTCCACGGTGCGGAAGAGGGCGTCCACGTCGATGGGCTTGGACAGGTGGGCGTTCATGCCGGCCTTCGCGCTTGCCATCTTGTCCTCCTCGAAGGCGTTCGCCGAAAGCGCGACGATCGGAACCGCGCGGGCGTCGTCCCTGTCCAGCGCGCGGATGGCCCGGGCCGCCTCTATGCCGTCCATCTCGGGCATCCGTATGTCCATGAGGACGAGCCCGTAGTGACCCGGCGGGGATGCCGTGAACTTCTCAAGCCCCAGCCTGCCGTTTTCCGCGCTGTCCACGTTGCAGCCCTTCTTCTGCAGGAGGTTGGTGACGATGAAGGTGTTTATCTCGTTGTCCTCGCACAGCAGGACGTTCAGGCCGGAAAAGTCGTACTCCTTGCTCTTGAGCGAGCCGTTGTCCTTGTGGTTGCGCTCGTAGTCCTCCTTCGTTATGGTCGTCTCGGGGAAGTCCAGCGTGAAGGTGGAGCCCCTGCCCAGCTCGCTTTCGACCGAGATGCTGCCTCCCAGCCGGTCCATGATTATCTTGGTGATGGCGAGGCCCAGGCCGCTTCCGCCCTCCTTTGCCGAAAAGGAGTTCTTTTCGCGTTCAAAGGGGCGGAACATGCGCCGCTTTATGAAGTCCTGGCTCATCCCCTCGCCGTGGTCGGCGATGGTGGCCCTGAGGCGGACCTCGTGGGACTTCACGTAGTCCTCTACGGCGACCTCCACGGTGCTGCCGGCGGGGCTGTATTTGATGGCGTTGCCGATGATGTTGACGAAGACCTGGCGGACGCGCATGGGGTCCACGGAGATGTAGGGATAGGAAATCCTGCTGTCGAAGTCTATCTTGATGTTCTTGGCCGCCGCCCTGCCGTGCATGACCGAAAGGATGCTGTCGTAGAGGGTCTCCGCCATGACGGGCTCCGGCTGGAGCTCCAGTGACTTGCCCTCGGAGTACTGGCGGATGTTGAGTATGTCGTTGACCAGCTCCTGCATATAGGCGACGGAGGTGATTATGTCGGGGTAGTAGCGTGGGTCGCTTTCGCTCTTGCCCAGGTAGGCGAAGCCGCTGATGGCGGTGAGGGGGGTGCGGAAGTCGTGGGACATGTCCGCGAGGAACACGTCCTTGTTCCGGTTGCTTATCTCCAGCTGCCTGTTGAATCTCTGCTGGAGAATGATGATGACCGTCATGGCAAGTATGAGCAGCAGGCCGATGGTGAACAGGTACCAGTTCTCCATGAGGATCTGCCGGAGGGATATGCGCTTGGTTCCCAAGGAGTCGTTCACTTCCATCTGGGTGTACAGCTTTTCGCTGGAAATGCCGGCCGCGCTCTTGTTCAGTATGCCGAGCAGCGCCCTGTCCACGTTCGCAGGCAGGGCCAGCGAAATTTTGTACGAGATGACGGGATCCGTTAGGACGGAAAGTTCGTTCTTGAACTTGCTCTGCCGCATGACGGACTGGATTTGGAAGCTCTTTACCATGGCGGCGTCAACTTCGCCCCTCATGACGGCGGCAAGGCATGCCTCGTCCGATGGATATTCCCTGCCGGTGAAGCCCTTCTTGCTGGTCAGGTAGCAGAGCGTGTGGCAGTAGGACGGGTAGGCGACGCGGGAAATCACCGTCGGCGTGTCCTGCTTGGTCACCAGCAGGGCGGTGCTTGAGGTGGTTACGTCGGAGAACAGGAGATTCTCGTTGTCCGTGTAGAAGCTGACTTCGGGGAGTATCCCGATTGCATAGCCCGTGCTGTCGGCTTCCACCGCATTCGCCACTGCGTCGAACCCCTTGCAGGTTATCATGTTGAACTTGAGGCCTGTCCGCTCGGAGATGTTTTCCAGCATGGCGGGGAAGTAGCCCGTGAGCGCCTCGTTGTGGCAGCAGGCAATCATCGGTATGTCGTCGCGGGTGTAGACGTTCAGGACGGGTGCGTCCTGCATGAACTCGTATTCCTCCCGGCTGAGTGCGACGTTCATAACGTCCTGGCCCGAGAAGTATTTTTCGTTGAGCCGCTGCAGGATGAAGGGGTCGTCCAGCAGGCAGTTGGCGTATCCCCTCAGGAGCGCTGCCTTCAGGTCCTCCCTGCCTGCGCGTATGGACAGCTGCCGATCCGACATTCCGAATTTCGCTATGACCATCAGTCCGCTTTTGTCCTCGTAGTTGTCCAGCACGGCCAGGTCCGCACTGCCGTCCAGCAGGGCCTCCTTGTTGGCGGCGGAAGAGCTGCAGTAGAGCTTTTTTGTCGTGAAGCCCCATTCCTGTTCAAATTTTTCCACCCTGCTTTTCGTGCTGTGTTTTTTGGACAGGGCGAGCGTCATTCCGTCCATGGCGGAAAATTCGTTGGAAAAGAAGCGGGTGTCGTTCTCCCGTGCGCAGATCATCCTGATTACCGGGCCTATGCTCCTGTGCAGGGACTCCATCTCCTCCGAAATGTCCTCCCTGTCGAACACCGTGGTCAGGTCCACTTCCCCTTCTGCAACCAGCCGCCTCAATTCGTCGCGGCTTGAGACCTCCCTGTACTCCAGCTGGATGTTCCCCTTTTCCGCAATCTCCTCCAGCAGCTTCAGGTCGTAGCCTGTCCTATGGCCGTTCCCGTCCAGCTCGGCGAAGCCTTTCCTCTGGAGCCAGCCCACGGTGCCTTTCACGGGTTCCGCCTCCTGGGGCCTGTTCAGGATGGGCATGTCGGGCAGGGCTTTTGCCCCGGTGGGCAGAATTTCCTCATCGGCGGGGGAGACTCCGTGGGCAAAGGCCGTGGCCAGAAGGAGCAACGAGGCAAACTGAATACTTTTCATAATGGTGCGGAACCGCATACAGACCATTATACTGTACTTCCCGCCAATATGGAAGAAAAATCATTTTTTTTGGATTACACGGTATAAAAACGTATAGCCTTGACGCTACGGCCCAACGGGCGAGGCGGTTGCCGCTGGGTGTCCCCATACGCTCGCCGATATTGCATCTATATCATGCGTATATTCAGCCCATGCGGACAGGCCCACAATGTCCATGAGGCAATCAAATGCTCGCTATGGGGCCTACGCCCGTTGGGCCCCCGCTCCATACGTTTTTATGGAGGTTTTTCCCGTGAAAACTGATTTCCGTAATCGAAAAGCCGGTCTGCTAGACAATAACGGAGAAAAGGCTTATACTGAGGCAATGAAAACGTCAAACAAGTTTACTTTGACGCGGATTGTCATCGCGCCCGTTTTTTTCATCCTGTACTTCATACCCATGTGGTTTGACATAAAAAACGGAAGCGTCCGGGGCGTTCTGGCCTGCATCCTTGTTCCCCTGCTGGGCTTTGCGGAGTACACGGACTACCTTGACGGCCACTTTGCCCGTAGCCACGGCGAGGTAAGCGACTTCGGCAAGATGTTCGACCCCTTCGCGGACGTGTTCCTGCACCTGTCCACCTTCACCTGCTTCGTGTTTTCGGGCTATATGCCGCCCCTCCTCTTCGTCCTGATACTGTACCGGGAATTCAGCCAGAACTTCCTGCGCATGGTGGCCGCGAAGCAGGGGACGGCGATTGCGGCCCGCAAAGGTGGCAAGCTCAAGACCGTCGGCTACGTCGTGGCCTGCTTCTTCTCGCTCGCTCAGGTGTGCCTCGTGCACACGGGCCTTGCCGCCGCCTGGGGCATGGACATGGGCCTGCTCAGGAATGTCGGGGTCGCCCTCTATGCCGCCTGCACCGTGCTCGCCTACATTTCGTTCATAGACTACCTGAGGCACTTCGGTTCAATCCTGAAGGATGCCGCCTGACCTGAAGGGGACGCCGTACCCGCCTGACGGGCGGGATTTCGTGCCTGACCTGAAGGGTGCGCCCTCTCTACTCTTTGACCTTGACGGGTGCCGTGACCCACTGGGGGCCGGGCGTACCCTCCATACCGGCCGCCTGACGGGCGGCTACAGGTCCCTGTTTTTCATCTGTCTGATTATATCCTGTATTTCCGGGGTTATGGCTTCGAAGGCCGTGACCACGGCAGGGTCGAAGTGCGTCCCCGACTGGTAGTGGATGATGTCGTATGCCTCCGCCAGCGTGAACGCCTTTTTGTAGGGGCGTTCGCTCAAAAGCGCGTCGAACACGTCCGCCACCGCCATGATGCGTGAGCTGACGGGAATCTTCGTACCGGAAATCCTCGTGGGGTAGCCCGATCCGTTCCACCACTCGTGGTGGTAGAGGGCGATGTCGTGGGCCATGCCGCTGTACAGCGAGTCCCCGCTGTCCTTGAGCGCGGTGTCCAGGAAGTCCGCCCCCTTTACCGTGTGGGATTCCATGCGGAGCCGTTCTTCCGGGGTGAGCGGGCCGTTCTTGTTCAGTATCTTTTCGTCCACATACACCTTGCCGATGTCGTGGAGCGGGGCGACGCACGAAATGGTATGTATGAAGGACTCGTCTATCACGTCGGTGTATGTACCCTCGCGCAAAAGCTCCCGTGCGATTGCCTCCGTGTAGTAGGAGGTGCGCGTCAAATGCCCCTTGCTGGAAAGGTCGTGGTGTTCGGCCAGGTATGCCAGCGAGAATGCCATCTGGTCGCGCATCTTGCGTATCTGGTCGGTCTTGCGGCTTACGTCGTCCTCCAGGGTCATCTTGTAGTTGTGCAGCAGGGTGACGTCGTCAAGCGACAGCACGAAGCCGATGACCTGGTCCTTGTTCATGACGCGGCGGACCCTGGGCTGGAAGGTCTTGTCGTTCACGAACACGAGGTTGTCGTCGGAAATCAGCAGCTTGTTGTTCCTCTGCAGCCCGGAGTCCATCTGGTCGCCGTCGAACGAAATGAGGGATTCGAAGGGGCGGATGAGGTAGTCGGGGAAAGCCGACATGACCCGCTGGCCTATCACGTCCCGGTCCACGAAGGAAAAGAGCTCCTGTATCGCGGAGTTTATGTTGGTGATGCGGAAGGTATCGTTGACGACGATGGCGGGAGTCGCCATCTTGTCGAAGAAAGTGTCGCTCGCCATGGAGTTGACGTTGTAGAAGCGCCGGTAGACCACCAGGTAGATGGACATGCAGTCCGAGACTATGATTCCCCAGGGCACGATGGGCAGGGACTCCTGTCCAAATACGAAGAGGAAGAGCCGCTCGTACAGGAAGCAGATGGTCGGTATGACCAGGGACGCGAAAAGCACCGTCAGGTCGCGCAGCTTCAGGATCCGCTTGTACAGGATGACGTGGACGTACATGTATGCGAGCAGGACCGCGTACATGATGAGCGTCGCGACGAAGAGGCAGTAGCCCCAGTTGTTCTGCGAGCGCAGGAACACCAGTCCCCGCCGCATCTGGATGTAGTAGTTCTTGAAGAACCAGCGGCCGGTGAAGCCCAGCCAGGACATGGGGTTGCCGGGCAGGGGAATGCTCTTGAAGTTGAAATTCAAGACCATCACCAGGATGAGGAGCGAGGACATGAGGTATATGATGAAGAACCAGCGGGGAATCTTTACCTTAAAGTAGCCGTAGACCATGAGGAGCACGATGAACTGCATGAACAGGCCGATGTACTTTATCTTCGTGGTGAACACGAGCGCGGTTTCCACCGCCGCCGACTGCAGGTTGCCCAAGTAGCCCAGGCTGGTCAATATGGCGAAGAATGAAAAGGACAGGGAGATTTCGTAGTCCTTTGCTTCCCTGTGGTTCGCCACGACGGCAAAGCATGCTATGGAAAGCAGCACGGCTATGTTGCTGGCAAAATTTTCTACTGCGAACAAAGACATTTTCGCAATTATAGCCTCTTTTGCGTGATTTGCCTAGGGCACGGCTAGACCTTGAACTGGTCTATCTGGCTGCCAATCTTGGCAATGGAGTCCTTGACCTGCTGCACCATCGCGCCCAGGGAGTTGCCGGTGTCGCTTATCTTGCGCGTGCCTTCCGAGACCCCGTTCATGTCCTTCATGAGCCCGTTCGTCGCCTGCCTGAGCCGGGTCACCTGGTCCATCGCGGCCTTGTTGTCGCCTTCCATCTGGCCGGAGGCCTCGCGCACCTGGATCATGCTGTCGTTCATGGACCGGAGGGCCTCGCGTATCTGCCGGGATCCAGCGTTCTGCTCCTCCATCGCGGCCTTAATCTGGATGACGAGCTCGTCGGTCTCGTCTATCTTGCCGGACACGGAGTCGAATGCCGAGCTGGACTCGGTGGAGGCCGACACGACCTCGGAAATCGAATCCTTGATGTTCTTGAGCTGGTCGCCTATCGTCTTGGACTGGGAGGACGAGGTTTCGGAGAGCTTTCGTATCTCGTCCGCGACGACCGCGAAGCCCTTTCCCGCCTCGCCCGCGTGGGCCGCCTCAATCGCGGCGTTCATGGCGAGCAGGTTGGTCTGCTCCGCAATGCTGGAGATGGCGAGGTTTGCCTCCTGCAGCATGTCGGACTGGGCCTCGATCTGCTTTATCTTCTCGTTGACGGCGGACTGCTTGGCGATTCCGTTCTTGGCGTTGTCGCGCAGGCCCTCGAAGGAGTCCGCCATCTTGTCCACGCTCTGGTTGACGCTCGCGATGTTGCCAATCATCTGCTCGACCGCGCTGGACGCGTCGCTCACGCCGTCGGACTGCCTGCCTATCATGTCGCCCAGGGTTCCGATCGTCGTGGACACCTGCTGGACGGTCTTTGCCGTCCCGTTGACGGACACAATCTGGTTCTCAAGCTGCTCCTGCATGGAGTCTATGCTCTGTATGACCTGCGCTATCGAAGTTTCCGTCAGGTCCGTCGTCTCGTGCAGGCGGTCCCCGCTCGTCGCGAGGGCGGTGTCGGACTCCTTGACCGTCCTCATGATGCCCTGGAGCTTTTCGATGAAGCGGTTCAAGCTGTCCACCATCTCGTCGATGACTGTCAGGAAGGGTGTCGTCCTGAGCTCCACGCGCTGGGTCAGGTCGGCGTTGCCGGAGGAGAGGGCCTCCACCGCGTCCCTGAGCGTGGACACGCTGTAAATCATGTTCGTGCTGAGGGCGATGACCGCGATGATGAAGATGATGACCAGGCAGACCGCGAGGGGGCCGGTGGCGTACTGTATGGCGGAGGCAATGGTGTACTCCTTGGCGAACACCATGTGCCAGTTTATCAGCGAGAGGGGGGCCATGATGAACTCGTGCTTGGTCGAGTGCTGCGCGATGATATCCTGTGGACGCATCTCCAGCCCCTCCAGGTCGGGGAGCATGCGGGTGACGGGGGTGCTGGAAGCGAGCAGGGACTGGTCCTGAGCCCCGGTTATCTCAAGCTTGTCGTTGTAGATGTACAGCGACACGTCGTCGGACAGTCCAACATACATCGATTGTATGAAGCTGTTGAGCGGGATTCCCGTGCCGGCGATGCCGACGGGCTTGCCCTCGCTGTTGCGGATGACGGCGTTGACCCAGAGGAAGGTGTCCCCCAGGTCCGGGTTGTAGTTGATGTTGAAGTTGTAGACGTCCGTCTCGTACATCGTCATGTTGTACCAGTAGTTCTCCGGCTTGTTGGGGTCCATGACGTAAGCTTCCTTCATGTCCTGGTAGAAGATGTGGTCCTTGTCGTTGACGAAGAAGAGGGACTTGGACAGGTAGGAGTCCATGAAGCTGCCCAGCTCGGCGAAGGCAGTCTCCTTCAGCACCGGGTCGTCGGGGTTCTCCATGTATTTCACGATGGAAGGGGTCTTTATCATCTGGACGACCAGTCCCAGCTGCGCGTTCAGGCTGGAGTTGAATTTGAGCGTCTCCAGCTCCGCATGGTGGGCCAGCGTCTCCTGCGCGTCGCTGCGGAATCGTATCCTCGTGGCACCCACCGTCACGCCTATGACCACAATCAATGATATGATTGCCGTTATGAAAAGCCTTGCCTTGAGCTGGGCCCTGGTCTTCTTTGCCATGGTGAAACTCCTTTTCTCTCTGTTGTTCCTGCACAAAAGCCCAGGAAATCCCTTGCCGCGTGCCTGTGTGCCGGTCAGATTGTATCATGGACCCGATGGTCTATATGTTTATCGGCCGGATGGGCAGTATGGCGCAAACAAAAAAAGGCTTCCTGTCTAGGAAGCCTTTTTTAATGCGCGACATAGGAATCGAACCTATGACCCCAAGCGTGTCATGCTTGTACTCTAACCAACTGAGCTAGTCGCGCAGTCACCGTTCATCAAAACGATAATACGACTATATAAGTAAACCGCCCCCTTTGTCAAGGGGACGGCCCAAAATTACTAAATTTTCTTACGCCTTAAATCCGTCCAGGCCGGAGAAGTCCAGCGTGGCGAAGTAGTCCTCCACGGTCTCCTTCCGGCGGATTTCGACGACGCTGCCGTCCTCGCGGAGGAGGAGCTCGCCGCAGCGGAGCTTGCCGTTGTAGTTGAAGCCCATCGCCCGTCCGTGCGCGCCCGCGTCGTGGATGATGATGAGGTCGCCCCTGTCGATTTTGGGCAGCTCGCGCTGGACGGCGAACTTGTCGCAGTTCTCGCAGAGGCTTCCCGTCACGTCGTACACATGGTCCTTGGGCGCGTCCTCCTTGCCGCTGACCGTAAGCTCGTGGTAGGCCCCGTACATGCCGGGCCGCATCAGGTCGGCCATGCAGGCGTCCGTGCCGACGTACTCCCGCCAGATGTGCTTCTCGTGTATCGCCGTCGTGACGAGCCAGCCGTATGGCCCGGTTATCGGGCGGCCGCACTCCCAGCATATCGCGAGCGGGTCAAGGCCCGCCGGGACGATTATCTTGTCGTAGAGCTTCCGTATTTCGCGGGAGACGTAGTCCAAATCGACCTTCTGCTGGCCGGGCTTGTAGGGGATGCCGAGTCCGCCGCCCAGATCGACGAATTCAATCCGCACCCCGGTCTTCTCCTTGACCTCGGCGGCCAGCTCAAAGACGATGCGGGCCGTGTCCGCGAAGAAGTCCGGGTTCAGCTCGTTGGAGGCGACCATCGTGTGCAGGCCGAACCGCTTGACCCCCTCCTTCTTGCAGCGCCCGTATGCCTCTATCATCTGCTCGCGCGTCAGTCCGTACTTGGCCTCCTCGGGCTTGCCGATTATCGCGTTGCCGCCTGCCTTGAGGGGACCGGGGTTGTAGCGGAAGCAGATAGTCTCGGGCATCTTGCCCCCGAGCGCCTCCTTGAGGAAGTCGATGTGGGTGATGTCGTCCAGGTTGATGATGTCGCCCCGCTCGTATGCGTAGCGGAACTCCGCCGCCGGGGTGTCGTTGCTCGTGAACATCACGTAGTCGCCCGTAATGCCGGACTTGTCGCAGAGCATCAGTTCGGGCAGACTGGAGCAGTCGCCGCCGCAGCCCTCGCTTTTCAAAATCTTCAATATATATGGGTTGGGCAGGGCCTTGACCGCGAAGTATTCCCTGAACGAGGGGAAGTTGCTGAATGCCTTGGTGAAGTGTCTCATGTTCTCGCGGATGCCCTTCTCGTCGTATATGTAGAAGGGGGTGGGGAACTTCTTGACGAGGGCCGTAAGCTCCTCGTGGGAAAGGGGAAAGTCTTTGCTCATAGTGAGGGGAGTATAGCACCTTTCGGCCTGTCCCTCAAGCGGGCGCGCATCCCTTATGGGACGCAAGGAGCTGGCAGCGGGGCTATGCCTGTTGGGGCTCCAGCGCCTGTATTTCCTCGATGGACAGGCCGATTGCTTTGGATATCTGCTCGTTAGTCAACAGTCCCATCTTCAGCAGGTTGCGGGCGTCCTCCATCTTGGCATCGTCCCTGCCATCGAGGTACGCATCGCGGCGCCTGTTGCGGTCGTACTCCTCTTGGTCAAATTCTGTAAGGCTCATGTTAAGCACCTCCATTTTCTGGTTCTTGAAGTATCCATCAAGCAGATTTTCTTTTATGGCGTAGTCCAAAGCCTCTTCAACGGCTTTTCGGGCAGGCATTTTTAACTTCAAGTTCTGCTTGACCCTGTTCACGTAGCTACAGTAATCATACAACGCCCTGCACTTTTTTTGTAGTGCCTCGTTGTGATTTCTGCCAATATTTATGATTTTTGCCGTCCACTCGAAGCCTTCGGCGCTTCTTGCGGGCTCGAATGCGTCCGAGAGCCTTTGATAGGAAACATCAGGGAGCTTCCTGTCCCCATTGTAAAATACGATGAAGCTGGGGACAGGAATCTTGACCTGCCTTGAGCCCAACAAATCTTCTCCCTTTGCGGACAGGTCCATTTGGTACAGCTGTGCAAAATACATGAGCCCCCGCAGGGGCATGTTCGGATTATACGTCGATTGCTGTTCATACAGATTCATCTGGCTTCCGATGAGGAAAGAGATGTCGTTTTTCATCGTTATGTAGATAACGTTTTCAATCGTCGTGAGCGAAAGCGCGTCGGGGTCGGTATACCCGGTCCCATTGAGGGCATTGTACAAGTCCAACCTCCAGCGTTTGCTCTGTTCTGTGTCCCGTCCAAAGACGGCCTTGAACAGCCTGTCCTTGTATTCTCGGTTGGGCATGAAGCTGTTGCGGGAGGAAACCTGTGGATGAACCGTTTCCGCCGGGGCGTAGTCCCCAAAACTTTCCATGTCCTGCATACTTTGTTCCTCCGTATTTGTTCTTTTGGCATACCGAGCTTAAGCTGTACCCACGCACAGATGCCTTTATGTATACATCTCCAGAGAAAAATCAATTTTGTACACTTTGGTAGGAAAATTGTAACATTCTTACCGTATTTTTTGCCACAAAGGAAAATAGAGATGTGCCGGTCTGTAACAAAAAAATTACCGTATTGTAAATTTTCCGTTACAATATTGTAAATTTCTCGTTACAATATTGTAAATTTTCTGTTGCAATATTGCAAAACTTTCTTTTCAGCGCGGTGAGCCTGCGGGAAGGGCGAATTTTCCCGGGGCTGCGCCCATGCGTCTTCTTTCCCTCGCCCAGGCGCCTCTTGGTGCAGCGGCTTTCTTTCTCCTTGACAAGAGTTTGACATTTTGCAATAATTTGTCAGAATAGATGGGGCGGTTCCTATGGTCCACGGGGCCTGGGAGGCCGGCCCGGTTTACAGACATTCGAGAGGTGTAGTTATGCGTAGAGTCGTTGTTACTGGGATGGGCTGTGTTTCGCCGGTTGGAAACACTGTTGACGAGACTTGGGCCGCCATCAGGTCCGGCAAGAGCGGAATCGCAACGATTACGCGCTATGACAATACGCCTTTCAAGGTGAAATATGCCGCCGAGGTGAAGGGCTTTGACGCGGGCAACTATATGGACGGCAAAGAGGCGCGCAAGCTCGCCATTTACAGCCGCTATGCGATTGCCGCCGCCAAGATGGCGCTGGAAGATTCCGACCTGATGGGCAAGAAGGACATCCTTGAGGACACCGCCGTGTACCTGGGCGTCGGAATCGGCGGCCTTGAGGTGACCGAGGCTTCCATGACCAGTTATGTGGAGTCGGGCAAGACCCGCATGCCCCCGCTGACGGTCCCCGAGCTCATCCCCAACGAGGGTGCGGGCAACATCTGCCTTGCCTTCGGCATCCACGGGGCTTCCCATACGATAGCGACGGCCTGTGCGTCAGGTACCGACGCAATCGGCGACGCCTTGGACCAGGTCCGCAGCGGCCGCTACGACGTTGTCCTTGCCGGCGGTGCCGAATGTACCCAGTGCGGATTCGCCAACCTGGGCTTTACCCTCCTGCACGCGCTTTCTTCCAAGTGGGCCGATGCCCCCGAGAAGTCCAGCCGCCCCTTCGACAAGCAGCGCGACGGTTTCGTCATGGGCGAGGGCAGCACGATCCTCGTCCTTGAGGAGTACGAGCACGCAAAGGCCCGTGGCGCCAAGATATACGCGGAGCTGGCCGGATACGGCGGTTCCAGCGACGGCTACCACCTGACCGCCCCCGATCCGAGCGGCATCCCCGGTGCCAAGTGCATGACGCTTGCGATGAAGGACGCCGACGTGAAGCCCGAGGACGTGACCTACTACAATGCGCACGGAACTTCCACCAAGCTGAACGATTCCGGCGAGACCAAGATGCTGCACCTGGCCTTTGGCGAGGCGGCAAAGAAGCTCCACATCTCTTCCACAAAGAGCATGACCGGCCACTGCTTGGGCAACGCCGGTTCCCTTGAGGCCTTGGTCTGCGTCAAGGCGATTCAGGACGGCTTTATCCCCGCGACGATCAACCTGGACGAGGTGGACGTGGAGGGCGGCTGTGACCTGGACTACACCCCGAACAAGGGGCTTGAGATGCCGGTCAATGTTGCGATGAGCGCGAACTTCGGCTTCGGCGGCCACAACGGCTGCATCGTGTTCAAGAAGGTACAGTAATATGGCGGTGACGACTGATATCCAGAGCCTGCTCCCCCACAGGAAGCCCTTCCTGTTCGTGGACAGCATAGAGAGTTTTGACGACGGGGGCTGCGTCTGCACCCGGAAGTTCACCGAGGAGGACTTCTTCTTTGCGGGGCACTTCCCGGAGTACCCGGTGGTCCCCGGGGTCATATTGATTGAGACGATGGCCCAGGGCGGCGGGGCTGCCCTGAGCTACCAGAAGAAGTTCGCCGAGGGCAGCCTCTTCTTCCTCGCGACGGTGGACAAGGTGAAGTTCCGCCATCAGGTCCGCCCGGGCGACACGGTGCGCATGGAGGTGACGAACCTCCGCGTGTCTCCCAAGATGGTCAAGCAGGCGGGCAAGGCCTACGTCGGCGACACTTTGTGTGCCGAGGCTGAGTGGATGTGTTTGGTCGGCTCCGCTGACGCCGTGAAATAAGGCGGAATGGTGACGAATGAAGCTTGAGAAGCGTTTTTACGTGGAGTCCAACAGGCTCCATTATATAGAAGGAAACAGGGAATTCCCGCTTTCCGACGGCAGGTTGAATGCCGCGGACTGCGTGAAAGCCTTTGCCGCTGGCGGAAGCCTGCCTGCCGACTTATCCAGGCTGCTCCTCTTGGAACTGCCCTGGACGCTGGTGGGCTGCGACGAATCCTCTTACAACGAGGAGTTCCTTGCGTCCTTCCGGGACTTCCTGAAGGCCCTGGAGGAGAAGGGGGGCTATGCGGCGATCGTTCCTGTGGCGGACAGGCAGCCTGCCGCGGGGGAGGGGGAGGACTTCATCGCCTCCTTCAAGCACTGCGCCCGGCGGATCAAGGACTGCGCCTCGGTGGTCGGTTTTGTCGTCCCTGCCGGAGTTCCCGGCGTGGAGGCGGCCCCGTTCATGGAGGAGCTGTCCGCAAAGCACGGGCACTATGTCTTCTTCAGCGGCGATTCCTCGCTCCTGGGGAACCCGGAGCTTGTGGGGCTTCCCGCCTGACCAATTCTGCCCATCTGACCGAGGCTGGGGCCGCTCGTTGGGGCAGTTTTTCCGCTTCCAGACGGGTTTGTGGGGCTTCCCGCCTGATTTTCTGCATTGCTCAAAAATCTCCAAAAACTTCAAAAACTTCAAAAACTTCAAAAACTTCAAAAGGGCTCCCCTATGGGGGGCTTTTTTCTTAGAAAACGGTAAGAAAACGCATATTTTTCAAATATATGCTTGAACAATTCTTTTCTTTGTGCAAAAATCGAGCCCATAAAGTGATTGTGCCCGGCACGGGGCGACTGTGTTGCAATATAAAGGGGTCCGTGAGACGAGGACCTTTTTAAAAGCCTCCTGCCGGACCGGAGAGGATTTTTATGGATAGAAAAAATAACCTGCTCAAGATGATGTTGGGAACCATGTCTGTGGCCCTGCTGTTTGCAGCGGTCGCCATGTTCGTTTCCGTGTACCTGCCCGACAGCGGTGAGAGCGTTCCCGTTGGAACGGCCCGCTTGGCCGACGAAGCAAAGCCGTTTGATGTTCCCGCGGATCCCTTGTTGGAAGGAGAGGGTGAGGTTGCCCTTGACGCCGGCAGGAACGATGAGATTGATTTCATCGCCGAAGCCACCGAGACCAATGTGGGCGGCGGGCTTGACTTCGTGAACTACGAGCCCGTGGACGACACGGAGCTGGTCCTGTACCGCAACCAGGACACGAAGAGCTATGTGGAGTGGTTCTATACCCAGGTGACGGGCAGCCGCGAGATAGCCCTGGCCGTCCTTGAAGCTGCCTCCCAGTTCAATGTTTCCCCGTCCCTGGCCTTTGCCCTTGCCTATACGGAAAGCAGGTACAAGGTCGATGCGCACCATACGAACGTGAACGGCAGCGTTGACCGCGGCCTGTTCCAGTTGAACAGCTACACCTTCCCCAATTTGACCGAGGAGCAGTTCTACGATGCGTCGACTTCCGCCTATTACGGGATGTCCCACCTGAACTACTGCCTGGAGGCTTCCACCAGCCAGGTTGCGGGGCTTGCCATGTACAACGCGGGACGCAACAAGGTGAACGGGGACAGGACTCCCCAGTCTACGCTGAACTACATATCGAAGATCTTGGAGTACAAGGAGAAGCTGGACGGGAATTTTTCCAACGAGATCCTGGCCTTCTACTCTGATGGAAACGGCGGTTCGTCAGGCCGCTACCTGGCAAAGTACTAGCGGAGCAGTTCTAGGAAGTCCTTGACACCTTTGTTGCGGGGGCTTTTGGAACGGGCTCTAGCCGTGCCTCGGGCTCTAGCCGTGTCTGTGTATTTTCCATATACTGTAAAACAGTATGGAAGGAAACAAATTCAAATTCTGTCCCCAGTGCGGCGGTAGGAACATAGAGACGCACGGGGGCGGCTACAAGTGGGTCTGCCCCGACTGCGGCTTCGACCTGTACAACAACGTTGCCAGTGCGGTCGGAGTCATCATCGTCAATCCCGAGGGAAAGGTGCTCTTTGAACGGCGGGCCAAGGATCCCCGCAAGGGGACGCTGGCCGTTCCGGGCGGATTCACGACGAAGGACGAGAGTGCGGAGGAGTCCGTTGCCCGCGAGTGCCTGGAGGAAACGGGCGTCGTCCCAAAGGACATACGCTACCTGTGTTCCTGTCCCAACGACTATCCCTACAAGGGAATCGATTACAAAACCTGCGACCTCTTCTTTACGGCCCGGCTTGACGGGGATGTGGCGCTCCATGCCCAGGAGCAGGAGGTCAGCGCCTTCGAATGGATTCCAATCGCCAGCCATGCGGATGTGGACGCGCTGGACCTGGGCTTTCCTTCCGCGCGCTATTCCCTGCACAAATGGGTTGACGAGAGGAAATGCTAAGGCGGGCCCGTTAGTTTTCCGAAACAGAGAGAGGGGATGTTTTATGAGATACGGAAAATGGGTTGCTGTCCTTGCCTTTGTGCTGATTCCTTCATGTGCCTTTGCAAAGTCGAAGTCCAAGTTCAAGTTTTCTACGAAATCTTCTGCCCAAAAGGAGGCGGCCAAGGCCGAGGCGGCCGCGGTTGAAGAGACGAAAGTTGAGGCGGCTGCGGCCGTGGAAAGCGGCGTGGCGGACATCCCGACGGCCGGAGCTGCAGAAGACGGGGAAGTCATCGAGGTGGGCATACAGCTTCCCCCTGCCGACGTGGAGGCTGGCCTTGCCGGAGAGGCGCCGGAACTGGAGGCTTCCCCGGTCGTGAACCTTGACTGGGACGGGCAGGTCGTTGAAGTTTCTGCCGGGGAGCTGCCCGAGCGCAAGATCTTGGAAATCTGGGGCGCGGACCATCCTTCCGCCGTGAAGTACCGCGAACGCTACGTGAACGGACAGAACAAGAAGTGGCTTGTCGAATCTCTGGAGCGTTCCGTTCCCTACCGTCCCTACATCGTCCAGAAGCTCAAGGAATACAATCTCCCCCTCCTCCTGCAGTACCTTCCCATCGTTGAATCCTATTACAACCCCTATGCGGTCTCCTATGCCGGTGCGACCGGAATCTGGCAGTTCATGACGAATTCGATGGGCTCCCGCCTGACCAAGAACACCTGGTACGACGACAGGCGCGATCCCTGGAAGAGCACCGATGCCGCCGTTGCGAAGCTGGCCGAAAACTACAGCTACTTCGGTGACTGGGCAATCGCGATTGCCGCCTACAACTGCGGGGTGGGCGCGATGAACAAGGTCGTCAAGAAGAACAAGGACAAGGACTTTTGGTACCTTGCCGAAAAGAAGCTGCTTCCCTCCCAGTCGGTGGAGTACGTGCCCAAGCTGCTTGCGATTGCCGACCTGATAGAGAACGCCGAATACTACGGGGTCACGGATATTGCCGAGGCCGCCGCGATTGCCGACCTGGACTCGGTGGATGAGTATGACTTCCTCACGACCAGCAAGATGTACAGCCTGGAGCAGATTGCTTCGGTTACGGGGCTGGACGGTTCCCTGGTCCGCAGGCTCAATCCTTCCCTCCTGCGCAGCTGCACCCCCGCGCGTGAAAAGTTTTCCGTCCGCCTGCCTGCCGGGACGCTGACCGAGGAGCTGACCGAGGAGGCGGTGAATACCGCGCTCGCCGCCCTGGGTACGCCTGCCGATGCAATAGTCTACACGGTCAAGGAGGGCGACACCCTCTGGGGTATCAGCCGCCGCTACAGCCTGTCCGTGAAGGACCTGTGCGATGCGAACGACATCCTGGAAAAATCCATCCTGAGCATACGGCAGAAGCTCATCATCCCGATTTTCGACTAGGGCTTTTTCCTCCGCTCCCCGAAATCTTCCAATTGACCAGAACGGCAATTCCGTATAGAATGGAAAAATGAACATAGTTCTGGGCGTGTCGGCCTCAACGGGAATAGGAATAGGAAAGGCTTTTGTCCTGCCGGAAGCGCAGGAAAGGGTAATCCCGAGGCGTTCTATAGATGAGATGGAGATAGACAACGGTTGGACCCGTTTCACCGACGCCTGCACGCAGGTCCAGGTGCAGATAGATGCCCAGCTGTCCGTCCTGGCAAAGGACAGCCTGCAGCACGTCCTGTTTGAAACCTACCAGCTCATGCTGGCCGACCCTGTGTTCACCCAGGAGCTCCGCGAGCTGTTCGTGGCCGAGCGCATCAACATAGAGTACGCGCTGGAAAAGAAAATCATCGAATATGCCGACCGCCTGCGCAACAGCGGAAACGACTACCTGTCCGAACGGGCGCAGGACATAGAGGACGTGTTCGGGAAAGTCCAGGACTGCCTCCTGAACTATCATCCCTTCAACATCGAGGAGGTTCCCGACAACGTCGTCCTCGTTTCCTCCGCCATCCGTCCCAGCGACACCTTCATACTGAACAAGCGGAAGATTTTGGGCCTCGCGCTGACCGAAGGCGGAACGTCCAGCCATGTCGCGATCCTTGCCCGCAGCTTCGGCATTCCCGCCGTCGTCGGACTGGAAAAGATTTCCGAACAGGTAAAGGCGGGCGACGAGGTGATTGTTGACGGCGTATTGGGCGAGGTCATACTCAGCCCGGACGGAGCCACCGTTTCCGACTATGGCAAGCGGATAGAAAAGGAAAAGGCCTACCTGAGCATGCTGGCCGAATACCGGGACAAGGAGGCCAGGACCAAGGACGGAACCCTCTTCAAGCTGATGGCAAACATCGGTACGCCGGAGGAAGCCGACACCGCCCTCGAGGAGGGGGCCGACGGAATCGGCCTCTTCCGTACCGAGTTCCTCTTCATGAACGCCCTGTCGATGATAGGGGGGGCGGGCGGCGTTCCTACGTCCAACTCCGTCACCGAAGACGCGCAGTTCGAGGCATACAAGTATGTCCTGCAGAAGATGGGCGACCGGCCCGTGACGATACGGACGCTGGACGCGGGCGGCGACAAGCTCATAGACATGAAGAACATGCCCGACATCCATGAGCACAATCCCCTGATGGGACTCAGGGCAATCCGCCTGTCCCTCTATTATCCCCAGGTCTTCCGTACCCAGCTGCGGGCCCTGTACCGGGCGAGCGTCTACGGCAACCTGCGCATCATGCTCCCCCTCATTACGGACGTGGCGCAGGTGGACACGATAAAGGGCATAGCCCGCGGCGTGCAGCTGAGCCTCAAGGAGGAGGGCATCCCCTACCGGGAGGACGTTCCCATCGGCATCATGGTGGAGACTGCCGCCGCCGCCATCACTTCGGACTGCCTTGCCAAGAATTCCGCGTTCTTTTCAATCGGGACGAACGACCTTATCCAGTACACGCTCGGAATAGACCGGGAGAATCCCACCGTCGCCCCCCTCTACAACGAGTACAATCTTGCGGTCATCCGCCTGCTGCACCTGATTATCCACAATGCCTGGAAGTACGATGTGCCCCTGTCCGTCTGCGGGGAAATGGCGGGCCGCAAGGAGAGCGCGATAATCCTCGCCGGAATGGGAATCAGGACCTTGAGCATGGCCCCCCGCCAGATACCGATCATCAAGTCCACGCTGGCAAGCTTTTCCATAAAGGAGCTGGAAAACATTTCCAGCAGGGCAATCATCTAGATGGAACGGCGAACGTCCGCGCTTGCCCTGGTCCTGCTCCTGCTGGCCGGCCTGTTTCCCGCTGCGGCGGCTACCAAGCCCAACCGCGCGTCCTTCCCCTTCAACGGCCTCATCAGCGACGGCGACCTGGAAAAGCTGACGGCGGGCGAAATCGTCATCCGCAACATCAGGGACCGGAAGAACATGTGCATGCCGCGGGGGGTCTGCCCCTATGCGGATGAAATCCTGGGCATGTTCACCGAGCTGAACCCCGGCTACCTTGCGGAAATCCTGTATATGTTCCCGGTGGAAGGCAACAGCGACGCTTCCATAATCGGGCAGTCCGACGCGATTTTTTCCGACTGGCCCCTCTACAAGGAGGTCATCTACACGGACGAGGACACGGGCAAGAGCAAGCACCTCTTCCCGGAGGCGGAGCTGGTGAAGCGGACCGACCGCTACCGCTGGAAGTCCATTTGGACGCACGTCAAGATGGACTTCCTTGCCCCCTACGATACCGAGCTTATCATCAAGACGACGGACGACACCTTCTTCTTCAGCCAGATAAACCAGGAGGCGATGAAGTACAAGTTCGTCACCGCCGTCAAGCCCAAGAACATGCAGGCCGCCATCTGCTGCTTCAAGTACCGGGACAACTGGTTCGTGTATGCGCTGGGCGGGGTCAAGGCCCCGGTCATTCCCTTTGTACGCAACAAGATAGACCACCAGTTCATCGGAAGGATCGAAGACTTCACGGTGTTCTACATAAACAGGTTCGACATAAAGAGGTGAACGTATGATGAATCCTTCGTTGCTGCTCGCGTGCGGAATCGCATTCGTCGTGGTCGGCCTGCTGTTTGCGGCGGCAGGCTTCTACCTGAAGCTCCCTTCTTCCGTCCAAAAGGCCCCGATCAGTGCGGTCGCAGGAATCATCTTCTATATTATTGGCGCGATGACGGTCGTCGTTGGGGCATTCGCACTTGCCTTCCATGGGAGGGCGACGAAAACGGCTGTAGAAATTGTCCTCCTCATCTACCTGGCGGCAGTCATCGTGCTGCTCCTCGTGTTCACCCGCCTGGTGAAGGAGCCCGGCACACAGTAGGGCCGGCGGCGCTTTTTGGGGAGGGCGACGCTTTCCGCGGGGCCGGAAGTCTTACGGCCGGGCCTGTATTTTCTTCCGGGCGCGCCGGCGGTTTTGCTGGCCCGGCGGCGTTTTCTTTCGGGTGCACCGGTGTTTTTGCTGGCCCGGCGGGCCTGTATTTTCTTTCGGGGGCGCTGGCGGTTTTGCTGGCCCGGTGGGCCTGTATTTTCTTTCTGGGGAATGACAGACCGGGAATTTTGTGTTAAACTGGAAGAATGAGAGACAAGCTTTCCAGATTGGCTGTTCCCGCGTTCCGGCTTTTTGCGGCGGCCGTGTTTTTTATGAGCTTCCACCTGCCCCTGGCTGCCCAGGAACAGGTTGTGACGTCCACGGCGGTCAGCTTCCTGGGCGACTTCGTGAGCAGGAGCTGGAGCGCTTCGGACGGGCTTCCTGGAAACAACATCACCGACATACTTCAGGCCCGCAGCGGCTACATGTACTTCGGTACATATACCGGCCTGGTCCGCTTTGACGGAATAGACTTCCTGACGATAAACCGCAGCCTTGACTCCAAGTACGACTTCGTTTCGGCCCGAAAGGTCTTTGAGGATTCCACCGGGAACCTTTGGGTCGGTTCCAACGACGAGGGTGCCTTCCGCCTGGGCACGGACGGATCCGTCTTTCGGCTGGACATGTCCACCGGACTTCCCAACAATTCGATACGTGCCTTTACCGAGGACCAGAGCGGCAACGTCTGGATTGGTACGGCCTCCGGCGTGGTCTACTGTACTCCCGAGGGCGAGCTGAAGGTCCCGGAAGGCCTCGACCGCTATGGCGAGCAGAACATCCTCGTGCAGAGCCTCTACTGCGACACGGCGGGCCGCATCTGGCTTTCCAGTTTGACCCCCGGCAGCACCTACGTCTATTCGACGGGATCCTTCAGTCGCTTCAAGGGCTTCCAGTCCCTGCCCGCAGATTCCGCCGTCAGCTGCATCATGCAGGAGCAGTCCGGGGCATTCTGGTACGGCATAGCCCCCCACTATGCAATCAGGTCGGACGGCAAGGGGGGCGAGCAGTTCTACGACCTGTCCTTTGGCGAAATGGAAAGCACGATAGTGGGCGACATCTTCCAGGACAGCACGGGCAACATCTGGTTTTCAATGGACCGCGGGCTTGCCATCATGCACCACGGGCAGCTGTGCCTGTACAATACCCAACAGGGGCTCGTGGACAACAATGTGAACTGCGTCTTTGAGGACAAGGAAGGAAACATCTGGATCTGTACCGATCGCGGCGGCCTGGAAAAGCTGACCTTGAGCAAGTTCCGTACGGTTGCCACGGAAAGCACGGTCAATGCCATAGTCGAGGACGTCCAGCGCAAGCTTGCCTGGTTGGGAACCGACACCGGCCTTTTGTGCTACAGCTATGCGGACAACAGTTTCCATGAGAACGGGCTGACCGAGGCGTGCAGGAACTGCCGCATCAGGCACGTCGCTTTTGACCGCGAAGGCCGCCTCCTTGTCAGCACCTACGGCCAGCAGGGGCAGTTCCGCCTTACGGTGACGGGTGGCCGGAATGCGGATGGCCTGGAATGTTCCGTCGAACGATGGGGCAGGGAAGAAGGTTTGGGCCACTACAAGACCCGCGTCGCACTGCAGACTTCGGACGGGGACCTCTACATAGGAACTACTTCCGGCCTGAGCATCATCGACCACGAAACGGATGAAATCCAGACGCTCCATCTGTCCGACGGACTTCCCAACGAATACATCATGGCCCTGTACGAGGACGACGACGGCAGCATCTGGGGCGGTACGGACGGAGGCGGTGTGTTCCAGCTCAGGGACAGAAAGGTCGTCCGTACCTATTCGAACGAGACGGGGCTTGCCGGCAACGTCATCTTCAAGATAAGCAGGCTGGACGACGGCGCGCTGTGGATATGCACGGGAACCGGCTTGTCCCGCCTGTCCGAGGAAGGCTTCTTCAACTTCGACACGACGAACGGCTTGGGCGACGACGGCGTCTTCCAGATAATGACCGACTATACGGACACGGCCTGGTTCACTTCCAACCTCGGCGTCTTTTCCGCCAAGTTCTCCCAGATGAAGGAGATGGTGGAGGGGACGGCGGACCGTCTGGACTGCCGGCTCTACGGGCGGTCCGACGGCCTGCGTTCGGGCGGCGTTACGTCCACTTCCCTCAGCATGAAGGATTCGGAAGGACGGATGTGGTTCACGATGATAGACGGCTTCGCGGTCTACGATCCGGTCAAGGTGATAAACAAGGCACAGCCCCTGATACAGATTCAGAGCGTCAGCATAGACAACGAGGCGCAGGACGAGACGGCGGAACGGATCGTCATACCGCCTGAAGGAAAGCGCCTCCGCATAAAGTTTACGGGGCTCAGCTTCGTGTCGCCGGAACAGATGCAGTTCAGCTACAGGCTGGAGGGCTTTGAGAATGAGTATTCCCCCTGGTCGTCCATCAGGGAAGTCTCCTTTACCAACCTCAAGCCCGGCAAGTACCTGTTCTACGTGATGGCCAAGAATTCCGAGGAGGAGCCGAGCGCGATAGAAAAGCCCCTCATCCTCATAAAGAGACCCTACATCTGGCAGCTCTGGTGGTTCTGGTTCCAGATAGCCCTGTTCATCATCCTTGCGGTCGCCTTGATCATCTGGAACCGCTACCGGAAGATGAAGCGCTACCAGCAGAAGCTTGAGAACGAAGTTGCCAAGCAGACCAAGGAGCTGCGCAAGCAGGCGGAAGAGCTGGAGCTGTCCAACAAGGAACTTGCCGTAGCCAAAGACAAGGCGGAGGAGCTGCTTCTGAACATACTGCCCCAGCCTATTGCCCAGGAGCTGACCGAACATCCGGGAAGCCTCATTGCAAAGCAGTATCCCAATGCATGCGTCCTCTTTGCCGATTTGGTGGGCTTTACCAAAATGTCGGACAGCATGGCGGCTGGCGACATCGTGGACATATTGAACTCGCTCTTTACCCGCTTTGATCTGAGGGCCAAGGACTGCGGTGTTGAAAAGATAAAGACAATCGGGGACTGCTACATGGCGGCGACCGGACTTTCAGAAAGCAGTGACAACGGCGGCGTGACGCAGATGCTCAAGATGGCCCAGGGAATGATGCAGGACGTGGTGGAATTCAATGCGTCCAAGGGGCTGCACCTGAGAATCCGCGTGGGCGTGAACTGCGGCAACCTCGTCGCAGGCGTCATCGGAAAGACCAAGTTCATTTATGACATCTGGGGCGACACCGTGAATGTCGCCAGCCGCATGGAAAGCACCGGTACCCCCGGCTGTATCCACGTTACCGAGGCCGTGTGGGAACAGAGCCATGGGGAGTTCAGCTATGGGAAGCCGTTTGAGATAGAAGTGAAGGGCAAGGGGCTGATGAAGACCTACTTGCTGGGAGAACCGGCGGAAGAGCCTGTGCCGCCGAAGTCCGGGCCGGTGGACACGTCCGGCGCGGCAGATATATCCGACCTGGCGGCCCCCGGTGCAGACGATGCGGATAGGGTGGCCGGCGCTGTGGCCGACAGTGCGGACGTGGGGGCCGGCGCCGACGATGCGGATAGGGGGGCCGGCGCCGACAATGCGGACGTGGGGGCCGGCGCCGACGATGCGGATAGGGGGGCTGGCGCCGACAATGCGGACATGGGGGACCGCACCGTGGCCGACACTGTGGCCCCGGAGGCGGCGGCACCCGCTGCGACAGCTTCCGGCACTTCATTGGTGGCGGCGGTATCGACGGTAGAGGCCGCACCCGCCGCGTCCGCAGAGCTATTGTCGTCTGCCGAAGCGGAAGCTTCCGCGGACGAGCCGCCGGACGGCTATACGCCCATATCCTTGGATGAGATATTTGCCGCCAGGGAGAAGGAGAAAGATGCTGCACGGACCGCAGGGGCGGAGGTACAAACGCCTGCAGCAACACAAATGCCTGCGGCAGACCCGGTGCCCGTTGATGTGGCCGCCAGCACGGTGTTTGGCCCCACGTCGGGTTTCCAGGCCCAGCCACGGGCGGAACAGGAGCAGGAACCGAATCAACCCCAGCCGCAGGCGGAGCAGGAACTGGAACCGAATCAACCCCAGCCACGGGCGGAGCAGGAAATCCGCCCCGTTCACCGGACGGGCAAGGGCCTGCTTGCCACCTGCATGCAGAGGAATGAGGAAGACGGAAAAGAAGGGGCCGGGGTACACGGTTCGGATGAAACAGGTGGAATAGATTCAAAGAACGGAGGGCAGTAAAAGATGCTGGAAGGAAATAGGAGTATGAAAATTTCGGATGCGGTCAGATACGTCGGCGCGGACGATCACGACATAGACTTGTTCGAGGGACAGTTCTGCGTTCCGCTCGGCATGGCATATAACTCATACGTCATACTGGACGACAAGGTTGCCGTCATGGACAGCGTGGACGCGGCCTTTGGTGACCAGTGGCTTTCCAACATACGGAAGGAACTGGGCGGGCGCGTGCCGGACTACCTTGTGGTCCAGCACATGGAGATGGACCATTCGGCCAGCATACAGAAGTTCGCGGAAGCCTACCCCAAGGTGGTAATCGTTTCTTCCAAGATGGCCTTCACGATGATGAAGAGCTACTTCGGAGACGAGTTTGCTTCGGCACTGGCCGCCCGACAGCTGGTCGTCGGCGAAGCTTCCGTGCTGGAGCTGGGGAAACATACGCTTTCGTTCATCGCTGCCCCAAACGTCCACTGGCCCGAGGTGCTGATGAGCTATGAGAAAAACGAAAAAATACTTTTCAGCGCGGACGCGTTCGGCAAGTTCGGTGCGAACGACAGGGAAGATCCAGAAGGATGGACCTGCGAGGCCCGGCGCTACTATTTCGGCATCGTCGGCAAGTTTGGTCCTCAGGTCCAGGCCGTGCTCAAGAAGGCCGCCGCTCTGGACATACAGAAGATCTGCCCCCTGCATGGTCCCGTGCTGGACGCGGACATCGGGGAATACCTCAAGCTCTATGACATCTGGTCAAGCTACGGTGTGGAAAGCGAGGGCGTGATGATTGCCTACACGTCGGTCTATGGCAATACGAAGAAGGCCGTGGAAAAGCTTGCCGAAATTTTGCGGCAGCAGGGTTGCCCCAAGGTTGTCGTGGCCGACCTTGCCCGCGAAGACACGTATGAAAATGTGGAGAACGCATTCCGCTACGGCAAGCTCGTCCTCGCTTCCACGACCTACAACGGAGGGGTATTCCCCGCCATGAGGGAATTCATAGAGCACTTGACCGAGCGGAACTACCAGAACAGGAAAATCGCCTTCGTCGAAAACGGCAGCTGGGCACCGGTGGTGGCAAAGGCGATGCGGGCTCTGTTTGACAGGGGACTGGCGGAAGGTTGCAAGAACCTGACGTTTGCGGAAAACAAGGTCTCCATAAAGATTTCGATGACGGAAAAGAACATCGCCGAGCTGGAAGCACTGGCGCAGGAGATTTTGGCATAAAAAAATTACCATGGCCGAAAAGACCGTCTATGCGCTGATCAGCTCGTGCTCGGCACAATGAATTCCCCTGTCGATGTCTTTTGCACGGCTTTCGAGGACTGACAAGGCATCGCTCTCCCTTTCGGTCTGCAAGGATTTCACAAGCGCGGCCAAAAGATTGAGCTTCTCCGTGAACGTAAGCTGCGGAATTGCGGTTATATTCGCTTCATACGACATAAACATTCCTCCTTACATACTCCGGTGAGGGCCGTACAAGGTTCCAGTGGCGGCCGTATAGTTCCCAAGGGAAGCCTTTCGACTCCCCAGAAAAAACTGGTTTACACCGAACTGGTTTACACCGCTCCGGTGGCAGCCCTACAGACCCCCGCGGACAGCCTTACAAGGCCCCAGGGATGGCCTACAGGGCCCCGAACTTGCACAGCTGCGAGCAGACCCCGCAGCCGACGCACTGGGTCGGGTCGATGACCGCCTTCTTGTCGCGGAAGCTGAGGGCGGGACAGCCAATCTTCATGCAGGACTTGCAGCTGCGGCACTTGTCCGCGTCCACCTTAAGAGGCTCCTTGTGCTTGACGTACTTGAGCAGGGCGCAGGGGCGGCGGCTGATGATGACGGACGGCTCGGGGGCGGCAAGCTCCTCCTTCACCGCCGTGTCGGTCGCCGCAAGGTCGTAGGGGTCCACGACGCGGACGCGGTTTATCCCCATCGCATGGCACAAAGCCTCCAGGTCAATCTTGCCCGCCGGGTCGCCCTTGATGTTGTAGCCGGTCGTCGGGTTCTGCTGGTGGCCGGTCATGCCGGTAATCGAGTTGTCCAGTATGATGACCGTCGAATTGCTCTGGTTGTAGGCGATGTTCGCAAGCCCCGTCATGCCGGAGTGCACGAAGGTGGAATCCCCGATGACGGCGACGGTCTTCCCTTCGCTTTCGCTTCCCAGCGCCTTGTTGAATCCGTGAATCGAGCTGATTGACGCACCCATGCATTCGACCGCGTCTATCGAATTGAGCGGGGCGGAAGCTCCGAGCGTGTAGCAGCCGATGTCTCCCATGACGGTACATTTGTTTTTCCCGAGCGTGTAGAAGAGGCCCCGGTGCGGGCAGCCCGCGCACATGACCGGCGGGCGGACGGGCAGATCCCCTATTTCTGCGCAGCCTTCGGACGCTTTCAGGCCCAGGTCCGCCCCCAGCTTGTCCCGGAGCAGGTTCTGCGAGAACTCACCGACCGCCGGGAAGAGGGACTTGCCTTCGACCGCAAGGCCGAGCGACTTGCAGTAGCTTTCGATAACCGGATCCAGTTCCTCTATGACGACGAGGCGGTCAACCTTGGCGGCGAACTCGCGTATCATCTTTTCCGGCAGGGGGTAGCACATCCCTATCTTGAGGATGGAGGCTTCCGTGCCGAACGCCTCCTTGGCGTACTGGTAGCAGGTGGAATCCGTGATGATGCCGAGTTTGGTTCCGCCCATCTCCACGCGGTTCAGGCCGGAAGTCTCGGCGAGCTGTGCCAGGCGGGCGGTCCGCTCCTCCACGAAGGGGTGCCGCCTGCGGGCATTGGCGGGGGCCATGACGTACTTGCCCGCGTCCTTCTTGTAGGGCCGGGCGGGGGGCGTCATGCGCTCGCCGGTCTCGACGATGCTCTGGGAGTGGGCCACGCGCGTGCACATCTTGAGCAGGACGGGCGTGTCGTATTCCTCGGAAATCTCGTATGCTTTCTTGGTGAACGCGAGGGCCTCGGCGGAGTCGGACGGCTCCAGCATGGGAATTTTGGCGGCAATCGCATAGTGGCGGGAATCCTGCTCGTTCTGGGACGAGTGCATGCCCGGGTCGTCCGCGACATTGATGACGAGACCCGCATTGACCCCGGTGTATGAAATCGTGAACATGGGGTCGGCGGCGACGTTCAGGCCTACGTGCTTCATCGCGCAGAAGCTCCGCTTGCCCGCAAGGCTCGCGCCGAAGGCAACCTCAAGGGCGACCTTCTCGTTGGGCGCCCACTCGCAGTAAATCTCCTTGTATTTGACGGCCTCCTCGGTCGTCTCCGTGCTGGGGGTTCCCGGATAGGAACTGGCTAGGCAGACCCCAGCCTCATACAGTCCGCGCGCCAGCGCCTTGTTGCCCAACATCAGCTCTTTCATCGTCATTCTCCTTACAAAGTCCTTCTATTATAACACGCGGCGGCCTGTAGGGGAAGGGGTAGCGTAGCTTCGAACCAAGGGGTAGCGAAGCTTCAAACCAACCGGTAGCGAAGCTTCGAACCAAGGGGGAACAGAACAGGGCAGGTAGCGGAAACCATACGGCTCCGCTGCCCGCCCCGCACGCTTTACATCACAGCTTATTTATTCAGGTACTCGACGACCAGCTGGCCCATCTTCTTGGTGCCGACGAGCTTGCCGGCCGCCTTCACCGCGTCAATGTTCTTGCCCGCGATGTCTCCCGTGCGCCATCCGTCGGACAGCACCTTGTCCACCGCGCCCTCAATCGCCTTGGCCTCCGCCTCCGCGCCGAAGCTGAAGCGGAGCAGCATGGCGGCAGAAAGAATCGTCGCAAGGGGATTTGCGAGGTCCTTGCCCGCGATGTCCGGGGCAGACCCGTGAATCGGCTCGTAGAGGCCCGGGCCCTTGCCGTCGCCGAGCGAGGCGGACGCGAGCATGCCGATGGAGCCGGTCACCTGCGCGGCCTCGTCGGTCAGGATGTCGCCGAACATGTTGCTCGTCGCGATGACATCGAACTGGCGGGGATTCTTGACCAGCTGCATGGCAGCGTTGTCGATGTAGAGGAAGTCCAGCGTCACGTCCGCGTAATCCTTGTGCACGGTCTCGGCGACCTTGCGCCAGAGGCGGCTGGAGTTCAGTATGTTCGCCTTGTCCACGACGGTGAGGTGCTTCTTCCGCTTCTGGGCGAACTCGAAGCCCATCTTCACGATGCGCTCAATCTCTTCCCAGCTGTAGCGTTCGGTGTCCCAGGCGGACTTGCCGTCGGGAGCGGTTCCGCGCTCGCCGAAGTAGATGCCGCCCGTCAGCTCGCGGACGACGAGGATGTCCAGTCCGTCACCGGCAATCTCGTCCTTGAGGGGGCATGCGTCCTTGAGCTGCTTCCACATGACAGCCGGACGCAGGTTTGCGTAGACCTTCATGCCGCCGCGCAGGCCGAGCAGTGCCTTTTCCGGGCGGATCTCCGGGGCGACGTCGTCCCACTTGGGGCCGCCGACTGCACCGAGCAGGGCCGCATCGCTCTTGAGGCAGATGTCCAGCTGGTCTTGGGGAAGGGGCTTGCCCCACTTGTCAATCGCGGCACCACCCGCGATTACGGTTGTATAGTTGAACTTGTGTCCGAATTTCGTCGCCACGGCATTGAGCACGTTGACGGCCTCTGCCACCACGTCCGGTCCGATTCCATCGCCGGGGATAAGCGCAATGTTCTTTTCCATAAGATAAGCTCCTGGCCGGTGCGGAACACAGTCTGTGAGTGACGTTCGTGCGGTGCACCGGCACTTGAATTATATGGCAGCTGCAAAGCCCACCGAGTTTTGCACCTGTACTTCAGTTTCTATAGTGGGAATTATATCACGCGGCGGGATTCTATGGAAGGGGTAGCGCAGCTTCGAACCAAGGGGGTCGGCCGGTGCAAGGCACGAGGCCCCGAAGTAGACGCCCGCGGCAGGGCTCGCCGCTTCGATCTATTGGGGACAGGGGGGGCGCAGACGGCCGGAGGGAAAGACGCTACTACTGACAGAAAAAATCTTCACAAAACCTATTGACAAACTGGGAAAACACCTGTATAAATAAGCTATCAACAAAACCTATTATAACACTAGGTATAAAACAGTACAGGCGGAGGAAATTATGGCCAATTACAAGTTCGAGACTTTGCAGCTTCACGTAGGGCAGGAGAGCGCGGATCCTGCGACCGATGCCCGCGCGGTACCGATTTACCAGACGACATCCTATGTCTTCCACAACAGCAAGCATGCCGCTGACCGCTTTGGCCTTGCCGATGCGGGGAATATCTATGGAAGGCTCACGAATTCCACGCAGGACGTGCTGGAGAAGCGTCTTGCTGCCTTGGAAGGCGGGTCCGCTGCCCTCGCGCTCGCTTCCGGCGCCGCCGCCATCACCTATACGATAGAGGCCCTCGCGGCGAACGGCGGCCACATCGTCGCCCAGAAGACGATTTACGGCGGAAGCTACAACCTGTTGGCCCACACCCTGCCGCAGTACGGAATCACGACGACCTTCGTGGACGCGCACAACTTGGCCGAGGTCGAGGGCGCGATCAAGGACAACACGAGGGCGATTTACCTGGAGACCCTGGGCAACCCCAACTCCGACATCCCGGACATCGACGCGATTGCGCAGATTGCCCACAAGCACGGCCTGCCCCTCGTCATCGACAACACCTTCGGCACGCCCTACCTCATCCGCCCGATTGAGCACGGAGCTGACATCGTCGTGCACTCTGCGACCAAGTTCATCGGCGGCCACGGAACGACGCTCGGCGGCATCATCGTGGAAAGTGGCAAATTCGACTGGAAGAAGAGCGGCAAGTATCCGGGCATCGCCGCCCCTAACCCAAGCTACCACGGGGTATCCTTTTACGATGCGGTCGGCCCCGCTGCGTTCGTCACCTACATCCGCGCGATTTTGCTCCGCGACACGGGCGCGACGATTTCTCCCTTCAATGCGTTCCTCTTGCTGCAGGGAGTGGAGACCCTCTCGCTCAGGCTGGACAGGCACGCGGAGAACACCAAGAAGGTCGTCGAGTACCTGAGCAAGCACCCGCAGGTCGCCAAGGTGAACCATCCGTCGCTTCCCAACCACCCCGACCACGCCTTGTACCAGAAGTACTTCCCCAACGGCGGAGCTTCAATCTTCACCTTTGAGATTAAGGGCGGCAAGGATGCGGCTTGGAAGTTCATCGACAACCTCAAGATTTTCAGCCTGCTCGCGAACGTCGCGGACGTGAAGAGCCTGGTCATTCACCCGGCGACGACGACCCACAGTCAGCTGAACGACGAGGAGCTCGCCGACCAGGGAATCACGCAGAGCACGATTCGCCTTTCAATCGGAACAGAGCACATCGACGACATCATCGCCGACCTGGAGAACGGCTTCAAGGCGGCAAAATAATAGTAATATATAGAAGATAATCGAGATATAGGAGCAGATTATGGCAGACATCAAACAGAGTTCATTGGAATTGATTGGAAAGACCCCCCTCCTGCAGCTGAACGGCTACAGCAAGAAGGCGGGAGTTACCGGGGCGACGATTCTTGCGAAGCTTGAGTACCTGAACCCGGCGGGAAGCGTCAAGGACAGGATTGCCCTTGCGATGATTGAGGACGCGGAGGCCAAGGGCTTGCTCAAACCCGGGGCTACTATAATAGAGCCGACTTCCGGCAATACGGGGATAGGGCTTGCCGCCGTCGCGGCCGCCAAGGGCTACCGTGCCATCCTGACCCTGCCCGAGACGATGAGCGTGGAGCGGCGCAACCTGCTCAAGGCTTACGGTGCCGAGATTGTCCTGACCGAGGGCGCGAAGGGCATGAAGGGAGCGATTGCCAAGGCGGAGGAGCTTCACGCCGCCACGCCGGGCAGCTTTATCCCCGGACAGTTCGTCAATCCCGCCAATCCCGCTGCCCACAAGAAGACGACCGGGCCGGAAATCTGGGAGCAGACCGACGGCAAGGTGGATTTCTTTATCGCGGGTGTCGGCACGGGTGGAACGCTGACCGGCGTGGGCGAGTACCTGAAGGAGAAGAATCCGAACGTCAAGATTATCGCGGTTGAGCCTGCGACCAGCCCCGTCCTTTCCAAGGGAACTGCGGGCGCGCACAAGATTCAGGGAATCGGTGCGGGATTCGTCCCCGACGTTCTGAACACCAAGGTCTACGATGAGATTATCGCGATTGAGAACGATGATGCCTTTACCGAAGGCCGCCTGTTTGCCCAGAGCGAGGGGATCCTCGTCGGCATCTCTTCCGGTGCCGCGCTCAAGGCCGCCCGTATCATCGCGGAACGCCCCGAGAACAAGGGCAAGAACATCGTCGTCCTGCTGCCCGATTCCGGAGACAGGTATCTGAGCACCCCGCTGTTCAGCGGAAACTAAGTCGGACTGATACGGTGTTTTGACGGGGCGTTGTGCCCCGTTCATTTCGGACTAATTACCTAGTGTTTTGCTAATGTAAAAGGAGCAGGTCGTGGCAAAAGCGTTTAAGGACATAGCGAGCAATCACCCTTGTTTTGCGAGGGGACCGGCACAGGCGGGCAGGATACACCTTCCTGTCTGCCCCGGATGCAACATAGCCTGCCGCTTCTGCGAGCGGAGCCTGAACACGACGGAAAACCGCCCCGGTGTAACCGGCAGGGTAATCAGCCCGGAAGAGAGCGTGGGTATCGTCCGCAAGGCACTGGAGATAAGCCCGGACATAAAGGTCTGCGGCATCGCGGGGCCGGGGGACACGCTTGCGAGCGACAATGCGATACGGACATTCCGCCTGGTGGGGCAGGACTTCCCCCAGCTCATCAAGTGCATGAGCACAAACGGCCTCCTGCTTGCGGAGCGGGCAGATGAGGTCATCGCCGCCGGGGTGGACACGCTTACCGTCACGGTGAATGCCGTCCGCCCGGAGATTGAGGCTCAGCTGAACGATTACATCATCTGGCAGGGGAGGAAGATAGAGGGCGTAGAGGGGGCACGGATTCTCATAGAGAACCAGCTTGCGGGCATACGGAAGATTGCTGCGGCGGGCATAACCGTCAAGGTGAACACGGTGCTGGTGCCCCGCATAAACGGCGGACATATCGAGGAGATTGCCCGCACCGTGGCGGAAGCAGGGGCAGCCCGCTACAACATCATCCCCCTGATTCCGACGGCAAAGCTGAAGGACGAGCCTGCACCGACCTGTGCCGAGATACACGCGGCGCGGGCAGCGGCGGGCAAGTACATCGAGCTTTTCCTGCACTGCAACCACTGCCGTGCGGATGCCGTGGGCGTGCCGGGACGGACGGAATATTCCCGCCTCCTGTATGCGGGATTCGGCAGCAGCGTCAAGGAGAACTTCTCGCATGGCTGACGAAGCGCACGCAACATACCGGGTCGCCGTGGCAAGTTCCGACGGGGAGACGGTGAACCAGCACTACGGCAGGGCGGAGAAGTTCTTCATATACGTCGTGGACGATGATGAGGGCTACGATGTGTGCGAGGAACGGGATGTTTCTCCCGTGTGCATGGGAGGGAGCCACGTCAAGTCTGCAATGGACGAGAGCGTCAGGCGTTTTGCCGACTGCCGCTATGTGGTGGCGAGCAGGATTGGAGCCGGTGCGGCGCAGGCGCTGACCGCAGCCGGAATTGTCGGGATGGAACTGCCCGGCAGTATTGAAGAAGCTATTGTGAAGGTCTGGAAGTATAACCGCGTTCAGGGCCTGTTTAACATAGAATAAAACTTGTGTAAGGAGAATATACGATGGGCGAGATAAGGCAGATTGCAATTTACGGAAAGGGCGGAATCGGAAAGTCAACGACGACGCAGAACCTCACGGCGGGGCTCGTGGAGCACGGCAAGAAAGTCATGGTCGTCGGCTGCGACCCCAAGGCGGACTCAACCCGCCTCCTCTTGGGCGGTCTCGCGCAGAAGACCGTTCTGGACACTATCCGCGACGAGGGAGAGGATGTCGCGCTTGACCGCATTATGCGCACGGGATTTGGTGGGACCCGTTGCGTGGAGTCGGGCGGACCGGAGCCGGGAGTCGGATGCGCCGGACGCGGCATCATCACGTCCATCAACATGCTGGAGAACCTGGGTGCATACACGGACGACCTTGACTTCGTCTTCTATGATGTTCTCGGCGATGTCGTCTGCGGTGGATTCGCCATGCCCATCCGCGAGGGAAAGGCCAAGGAAATCTACATCGTCGCGTCCGGCGAGATGATGGCCCTGTACGCCGCCAACAACATCGCGAAGGGAATCAGCCGCTATGCCAAGGCAGGCGGCGTGCGCCTGGGCGGAATCATCTGCAACAGCCGCAACGTTGACCGCGAGCTGGATTTGCTCCGCGCCTTCGCAAAGGAACTCGGCACGCAGCTCTTGTACTTCGTTCCCCGCGACAACATCGTGCAGCGGGCGGAGATAAACCGCAAGACGGTCATCGAGTACAAGCCCGACTCGGCCCAGGCGACGGAGTACCGGAACCTTGCGCAGGCCGTCATCGACAACCAGATGTTCACGATTCCGACTCCGATGACGCAGGAGCGGCTGGAGCAGATTCTGCTGGAGTACGGCCTCATGGACATGGCGGACGACTACAAAATCTAGTCACATCGACTTAGTATATGAAGTGATGCGCCACGTGGTGCTATGTACCACAATGGCGCTCGGATATAGGAGATATAATGTATGAGTGGTGGTATACATACATCGATTGCGGAGCTGGTCGGGAAGACTCCGCTGCTTGAGCTGGTGAACTATGAGAAGAAGCATGGTCTGAACGCCCGCATTCTGGTAAAGCTTGAGTATTTCAATCCCAACCAGAGCGTCAAGGACAGGATCGCGCTCGCCATGGTGGAGGATGCCGAAAAGAAGGGCTTCCTTAAGCCGGGCTATACCATTGTGGAGACGACGAGCGGAAATACGGGTATAGGGCTTGCCGCGATAGCCGCGAGCAAGGGCTATAAGTTCCGCGTCTACATACAGGATCAGGTGAGCGAGGAGCGCTTCAAGGTCATACAGGCCCTCGGCGGGAAGACGATAAAGCTGTCCGAGGAACCCGTCGTCGCGAAAGCCCTTCAGGAAACGAACGGGGACTTCGTTGCGGCCATAAAGGCGTTGAAAGAACAGGTCCTCAACAAGGAAAAGGATATATTCTTTGTTGACCAGTGCTCCAACCCGGCGAATCCCGCTGTGCACGAGGCGACGACCGGACCTGAGATCTGGGAGGACACGGACGGGAAGGTCGATATCCTCGTGGCAAACGTCGGGACCGGCGGTACGGTTTCCGGTACGGGAAAGTATCTGAAAAGCAAGAATCCCGGCGTCAAGGTCGTGGCCATCCAGCCCGGCAAGAATTCGCTCCCGAGCGAGAGCAATCCCAAGCCGGAGGAGATAACCGGCGTGCACCCCTTCGAGGGGATTCCCAAGGAGCGCGTTCCTTCGACGATGAACCTGGGCATCTACGACGAGAAGCTTGAGGTGGAAACCATAGAGGCGTACCGGGCCGCGCGGGAAGCCGCGAAGACCGACGGCATATTGGTTGGCACGTCATCCGGCGCCGCCATCCATGCGGCGACGGTACTTGCCCAATGGCCGGAGAACAAGGGAAAGACAATCGTGGCCATCCTGCCTGATACGGGATTGCGCTACCTTTCAACAAACCTGTTCAACGAATCATACCAAGGATAGAAAAGGAGAGAATTGTGGCTGTGAATTTGAATTCTTCCAATGTTGCGACCCGCGAGAACAGGATCGGGTCCATAACGGGCTATATCGGCAATCTGAAGGACCTGGCGGAAAAGTCCGAATGCGGGACGCTCAAGGGCTGCTCCCGCTGCTTCTCCCAGTCCAGCTCCTGCCTTTCCATGTGTGCGCTGGGCCAGCTGTCGGCCATCCGCGACATCGCGATAGTCCACCACGGGCCCGCGGGATGCTCCGTGGCGGCCGCCGGGTCATACTACCTGGACAAGGTAATGGCGAAGAAGCGCGGTGTCACGACCAATACCGTCTACGTCGGCACCGACATGAACGAGAACGATACGATCTTCGGTTCCACGGCGCAGCTGCGGAAAATCATCCTTGAGGTGAACAAGCGCTACTCGCCTAAGGCAATCTTTGTCGCCAGCTCCTGTGCGACGGGAATCATCGGCGAGGACATAGACAGCGTCGTTGATGACGTGAAGTCGGAGATAGACATTCCGGTCATCGCCGTCCACTGCGAGGGATTCAAGTCCCGCATCTGGGCAACGGGATTCGACATTTCCGACCATGCGGTGCTGTCCGGCATCGTGCAGCCGCCCAAGCAGAAGCGCAACACGATAAACTTCAAGAACTTCTACGAGAGCGCACGGCCTGAGATCATCGAGATGTTCAAGAACTTCGACCTGGAGCCGATTTTCTTGTACTGCAACTCGACGGTCGAGGAGCTGTCCCACATCTCCGAGTCCCTTGCAACGACCTGCATCTGCGGTACCCTGGGGAACTACCTGGGAAACGGCCTTGAGGAAAAGTACGGCGTGCCCTACGTGCGCAGCATCAACCAGTGCGGCATCGTCGGATTTGAAACATGGCTCCGTGAAATCGGGAAGGTCACGGGACGCAGCGACAAGATAGAGAAGTACATTGCGGAGCAGCGGGCCATCTACATCCCCCAGATTGAGGAAATCAAGAAGGAGCTCAAGGGCCTCCGCGCCGTCATCGGCATGGGACCGGGCTACACCTTCGAGGTAAGCCGCGTCCTGAACGAGCTTGGCATCGAGGTCGTGTGGGCGCTCGCCTGGCACTACGACAAGAAGTACGAGAACGGCGACGTGCCTCCTTCGATGAAGTACCTCCTGGAGAACAACATCAACTTCGAGGCGAGCGTTTCCGACCAGCAGAACTACGAGGTGATGAACATACTGCACAAGTACAAGCCGGACCTCTACCTGTCTCGCCACCCCGGTTCCACCGTGTGGGCAATCAAGAACGGAACGAGCGCGGTCTATGTCGCCGACGAGTACATGATTTTCGGCTACAAGCATACGCTTGAGTTTGCCAAGTCGATTCTGGACAGCATCCGCAACAGGAGCTTCGAGCAGAACCTTGCCAAGCGGGTCAAGCTGCCCTACACGGACTGGTGGTACCAGCAGAATATCGACACGTTCTTTGAGGACGAAAAGAAAAAGTCCGCCGCGGCGGTTTGATGGGGGAATGAGATAAAATGGCGAAACTACTTGACAAACAGCGATATAAATGTGCCCTTGCCGCAATGCAGACCGTGCAGGCCATCACGAGGGCCATTCCGGTTCTGCATGCGGGACCGGGATGTGCGCAGAAGCTTGCCAACGGTATTGGAAGCTCCGGCTACTTCTCCCCGAACATCTTTCCCTGCACGAGCATCAACGAGAAGGATGTCGTCTTCGGCGGAACCAAGAAGCTTGCGAGCACGATAGACAACGCGCTCAAGGTGATAGACGCCGACCTCTACGTCGTGCTGACCGGATGCATTCCTGAAATCGTGGGCGACGACACCGGAGAGGTCGTGAGCCAGTTCGCGGATGCGGAAAAGCCCGTCATCTATGCGAGCACGGCGGGCTTCAAGGGAAACAACTACAAGGGACACGAGCAGGTCGTCGATGCGATAATCAGCCAGTACCTCAAGAAGGTACCGGACAGTGAGAAAGTGCCGGGCCTTGTGAACATCTGGGCGGACGTTCCTTATCAGGACCAGTTCTGGCTGGGAAACCTGCGCGAGCTGGAGAAGCTCGTCGCGGAGCTGGGCCTGACGCCCAACACGATTTTCGGATATGACCGGGGCTTGAAGAACATCGACCTTGTTCCCAAGGCCCAGTTCAACCTGCTCGTTTCCCCCTGGGTCGGACTCAAGAACGTGCAGAAGATGGAAAAGAAGCTGGGCATTCCCTACCTGCACTATCCGGTGCTTCCCGTCGGAGCTACGGAGACCAGCAAGTTCCTCCGCGCCGTCGGCAAGTTTGCGAAAGTCCCCTCTGAGAAGGTCGAGGCCGTCATCACGGAGCACGAGAAGTACTTCTACTACCTCATCGAACGCTATGCCGACCTTTTCCTGGAGAACCGCGTCATCAACAAGCAGTTCTCGGTCGTTGCGGACGCGCAGTATGCCCTTGGCTTTACGAAGTTCCTCGTGAACGACTTGGGCCTCTTCCCCGCGAAGCAGTTCGTCACCGACGACACGCCAAAGGAGTATCAGGAGGCAATCGCGGCGGAGTTCAAGAAGCTCAACTACGGCATACAGGCGGAAGTGGAGTTCACCGGCGACAGCTACCTGATACATAATGGCATCAAGGAGCACGACTATCACGGATACCCCCTGGTGCTGGGAAGCTACTTTGACAAGGAGGTTACCGAAGATCTGAAGGGCAACTTCCTGAACGTCGCCTGGCCTTTCCAGAACAGGGTCGTCATGGACAGCTTCTATGCGGGCTATACGGGAGGCATACGGCTCATAGAGGACATCTATACCGTCGCCGTACAGCGCTTCAACTAGTACGGACAGACGGTCCGGGCCGTTTGTCCGTGCGTGCGGGGTGCATGTGCTGGCACCGGTACTCCCGCAGAATGATTCGGAGTGTTCTACTATGGCACAAGAGACTTTTGAACTGAACAAGGGACAGGGCGAGTCCTATCCCGAGGAATTCAAAAAACTTGCCGAATACGTCAAGTCAATCAAGTTCGGTTCCGTGACCGTCCAGATTCAGGACGGTAGGATCATACAGATTGACAAGAACGAGAAGTTCAGGTTCGACAAGAAAGAACGATGAAATTTTTGAGCATGGTGCTGGGACTGACCAGAAAACTGGAGGTTCCTGAAGAGGACGGCGTATGCTGTCCCACTTCAGGAACCTTTTTTTATTTTCATTTCTATGGAGGAAACTATGAAAAAGACTGTGATCATCAACAAACTGCTGCTTGCTTTTTCCGCGGTCGTGCTTGCCGCAGGACTTTTCGGCTGCAAGAAAGCAGGAAATGATTCAAAGGGTGTCAAGACGATTATCGTCGGTACGGGAACGGCGTACAATCCCTACTGCTATCTTGACGAGAACGGAAATCTCGTCGGCTACGAGAAGGACGTGCTGGATGCCATAGACGAGCTTTTGCCCCAGTACACGTTCAAGTACGAGACCTTTGACTTCGCAAACATCCTGCTCGCCCTGAGCGGCGGAAAGATAGACATCGGCGCACACCAGTACGAGGAAAGCGAGGAGCGGCGCAAGAACTACCTGTTCAGCACGGAGTCCTACAACTCCTTCATCACCCACATCATCGTCCTCAAGGACAGGACGGACATCAATGACTTCGAGGACTTGCCCGGCAAGACGGTCCACCTGAGCATCGGCTCAAACACTGCGGCTACGGTTTTGAAATACAACGAGGACGCCTCCCCCGACAAGCAGATAAACACCTTCCTTGCGAAGTCCCTGCAGTCGGAGCAGATTGTTGCCGGACTGAAGAACGGGCAGTTTGACGCGACCTTCTTTCCGCTGCTTGACTTGGACAAGTACAACCGCGAGTACGGAAACATCCTCAAGGCCGTCGGCAAGCCGCTCAACTCCTCGTTCTCCTACCTCATCTTCCAGAAGGGAAACACGGAGCTGCAGGAAGCCGTGGACGGGGCCTTGCGTCAGCTGAAAGCTTCCGGAAAACTCTCGGAGCTGGCCATAAAGGACCTGGGCCGCGACACGACCCAGGGCGAGTAAACGCGGACAAAGGGTGACGGTATATGGGTGAGTTTTTTTCCTGGCAGCGGGTCTTTGAGAATTTTCCGCGCCTTGTAGCCAAGCTTCCGATAACGTTTGAAATCGTACTGGTTGCCTTTGCCGTCGGGCTTACGCTCGGCATCATACTCTCGTTTGTCGAGCTGAAGCGGATTCCCGTCTTGACGCAGCTTCTGGACGTGTTCATCTCGTTCGAGCGCGGTACCCCCCTGCTCGTACAGATGCTCGTCATGTATTACGGGCTGCCGCTCGTCCTGGAGGGGCTGTTCGGAATCGACACCCGGAGCTGGGAAAAGCTCACCTTCGTCATCATAACCTATACGCTCAACCAGGCCGCTTTCTTGAGCCAGGATTTCCGGGGGGCCATCCTGTCCATCCCGGCCGGCCAGAAGGAGGCGGCCCTGGCCTGCGGGCTGACCCCGCTTCAGACGGCGGTCCGCATAGTGCTGCCGCAGTCCGTCCGCATCGCCGTTCCCAGCATCGGGCTTGAACTCATCGGGCTGTTCCAGAACACCTCGCTCGTGTCCATGGTTGGCGTCATAGACATACTGGGTCGTGCGCAGTCGCTCGGAAACCTGACGAGCCATACCTTTGAAAGCTACCTGATCGTGGCGTTTGTCTTTGTCGTCATCAGCCTCCTGCTCACGGCCCTCAACAAGGCAATCAATGCCCGCCTCAAATCGGAGGTCATAAAATGAGTTTCAACCTTTCATACCTGTGGGACTGCCTTGTATCCGGAGCCCATTATATCCACATATCCCTGCTGCTTGCAATCGTTCCCCTTGCGGTCGGAACGGTGTTCGGAACGCTCATAGCCCTGTCGCGTATTTTCCATGTGCGCTTCGTGGCCCGCTTCTTTGACATCTTTATTCCCATATACAACGGGATCCCCGTAATCGTCACCCTGTTCATCTACAACCTGATCTATTTGATTTACTGCAAGCCGTCGACGGGCGGCATCATGTACGTGGCCTTGTTCACCTTCTGCCTGGGCAGCACCATGCGGCTTGCGGAAACGATACGAGGGGCGTTCCTCTCCGTACCCAAGGGCCAGTACGAGGCATGCTATTCCGCAGGGCTTACGGTGTTCCAGTCCCTGCGCCGGGTGATAATCCCGCAGGTCATTCCTGCGGCGATACCCCCCTTCACGAACATGACCGTGGGTGCGATAAAGAATTCTTCGATCGTCCTTGCGATAGGCATAACGGATGTCCTAAACGGGGCGACGATGCCGTGCGCCAACACCTACAGCTTTTTGGAAGGCTATGTTGCCGCGGCAATCATATACTGGCTGCTGAACCTTGTGGCGGAGAATCTGCTGGGGCTTGCCGAAAAGCGCCTGCTGAAATATAAGGGAGGAAAAATTTGATGATCAAGATAGAGAACGTGAAAAAATCATTCGGGCACCTGAAGGTGCTGCAGGACGTGTCGCTGAGCGTCAACAGCGGCGACGTGGTCGTCATACTGGGGCCGAGCGGTTCGGGGAAGACGACCCTGCTCCGTTCCATCAATTTTTTGGAGAAGGCCGACGCCGGGCGCCTTACGATTGGAAGCACGAGCGTGGATCTGCATTCTGCCCGCAAGAAAGAGATCCTTGAGGTGCGGCGCAAGACCGCGATGGTCTTCCAGAACTACAACCTCTTCGCAAACAAGACCGCGCTCGAGAACGTGACGGAAGGCCTTGTCACCGCGCGGAAAGTCCCCAAGGCGCAGGCCGTGGAGCGTGCCCTTGCCGAACTCAAGAAGGTGGGGCTTTCCGACAAGGCGGACTACTATCCCAGCCAGCTTTCCGGCGGCCAGCAGCAGCGCGTTGGAATCGCACGGGCAGTCGCTCTGGATGCGGAGGTAATCCTCTTTGACGAGCCCACGTCCGCCCTGGACCCGGAACTGGTCGGGGAGACCCTGCAGATTATCAAGAACGTCGCCAAGGAGGGCCACACGATGATAGTCGTGACCCACGAGATGTCCTTCGCGGAGGAGGCCGCCGACAAGGTCGTGTTCATGGACGGGGGCTTCATCGTGGAGGAGGGGACTCCCAAGGAGATTTTCTACAGTCCCAAGGAGGAGCGCACCAAGAGATTCCTGCACCGCATCCTGCCCGTCGGCGAGTACATCATATAAGCAAAGGAGGGGGTATGGAAAAAAGTCCTGGGCGGCTGGGAGTGGACATGACGCGGGGCGCTATCCTGCCGCAGATTGTCCGCTTCGCCCTGCCCCTGCTTGCCGGGAACATCTTCCAGCAGCTGTACAACACGACCGACTGCCTCATCGTCGGCCGCTTCCTGGGACGGGATGCCCTTGCCGCAGTCGGCTCCACGGGCCAGCTCGTCTTTGGTGTCATCGGATTTTTCAACGGGCTTGCGACGGGTGCGCAGGTCATCATCTCGCAGAGCTTCGGTTCAAAAGACAAGGCTGCGCTCAAGTCTGCCATACATACGGCCGTGCTGTTCTCGGTTTTCATAAGCGTCTTCCTCAGCATATTCGGTATCCTCATATCCGGCTTCATGCTGCGCCTTATCCACGTGCCCCCTGCCGTCCTTGAGCTGGCCAGCTCCTACCTGCGGATTTTCTTTGCGGGAATCGCATTCCTGGTACTGTACAACATCGGTTCAGGAATCCTCCGCGCACTGGGAGACTCCAGGCATCCCCTGTATTTCCTTGTGTTCAGTTCAATCGTAAACATCATCCTTGACCTCATTTTCGTGATTGTCTTGAAACTGGGCATCCGGGGAGCGGCATTCGCCACGGTCATCTCGGAGCTTGTTTCCATAATCCCCGTCTTCTTCGTGCTGCTGACGGCGGAAGAAGACGTCCGGATCCGCCTGAAAGATTTGCGGATAAGCGTTTCCTTCCTTGCGAAGGTCGTGAAAATAGGTCTGCCCGGCGCAATCACATCATCGCTCATTGCCTTTTCCAACACCTTCATGCAGCGCTACGTGAATTCCTTTGGGGAGGCATGCATAGCGGGATTTGCCGTGTTCTCGCGCTTCGACAACTTCATGATCATGCCCATGATAAGCATCTCCTTTTCCGTCACGACTTTCGTCAGCCAGAACTTCGGCGCGAACGAACTGTGCAGGGTACGGCGCGGGGTACGGATTTCCCTGCTTCTGGACATCTGTTTGATCGGGGCCATCTCAAGCCTGTCCTTCGCATTCGCCCGCCTTTTCACCATGCTTTTCATAAGCGATGCGGAATCCGTCCGCTACGGCTCGCTGTTCATACGCTTCGCGACGCCCTTCTACGTCCTGTGCGCGACGACGATGCTGTACAGCCAGGCCCTGCACGGGCTTGGGGAATCCATTATCCCTACGGCGATAACTTTCGGCGGCTTTGTCATCCTGCGGCAGACCTATCTTTTTGTGAGTACGCATCTTTCCGGCCGTTTCACATTCGTAGCCCTCGCGTACCCAATCGTCTGGATTTTCACCGCGCTCGTGATGGTCCTGTACTACAGGCGGACGCTGGAACGGCACAGGCGTGGCCAGCCTGTCTGCAAGTCCGTGGATTGACTGTACACAAGTCCGTGGATTGACTATACACAAGTCCGTGGATTGACTGTACACAAGTCTGTGGACTGCCTATACACAAGTCCGTGGACTGCCTATACACAAGTCCGTGGATTGACTGTACACAAGTCCGTGGACTGCCTATACACACAAGTCTGTGGATTGACTGTACACAAGTCCGTGGACTGCCTGTACAACAAGTCCGTGGACTGCCTGTACACAAGTCCGTGGATAGGCAGTCACGCTCCAACATCCTCTTCAGATCGCGTATCCTTCTCTCGTGGTTACCCAAGGGCTTCTCCAACTTGGCGACATACCTGTTGATGTCCTCGCTTCCAGACGTTGCCTCTTCGCCCGCCTTTGTACTTTCTTCGTGTTGCCGGTCGCCGTCTCCGCGTCATCTGCCTCACGGGTTTCCTGTCCAGATTCTCCCGCCCGAAGCAGTTTCTTCATGTTATTTTGTCCTCTGTTATTTATAAATAGAAACCATTGCAATTAGCATTGGTACATATCAATTTTCTTCGGCCAATTAGAATATAGCGGAATTGCATGGGAAACTCAAGGATTATTCCGGAGTTTTTTACGGTTTTTACGGTTTTTCTTCGGTGTGTTCTGTACGATTACCCTGAGTCGCGGATTGCTTGTAAGGCCAAGGCCGGATGCCCGCCGTGTTCCTCCGTTTGCTTGAAAATTCCATACATCCGTGCGTTGCTGGAAGTCCTGCACGACAAGCGCTTCCGGGAGGAATAGGGGAGGCACAACGAGACGGGTTTTACCTTGAAACCCCAACAAAGCTGTGTTATAATTTGCCGTATGACAGAAACAAGCCCTCTCAAGTCTACCACGATTGTAAAAAGCGTAGCCCGATACTTCTATGCAGCGATTCTGGACAATTTTGACGCTAAGTCCAGCATATTGGAAAAGTACATGACAGGAGGAGGCGACATCGACATCCAGAAGATGATTGACGTCGCAAAGTCAGATGAAGCCGCACGGGAGAAGATTCTGAAATTCGTCCCTGCCGACCTGCTTGATGCCAACCAAGAGACATTGGATGCAGTCAACGAGGCATTCAGGGACATCTACGAAAAGTCATTGAAAGGAGGCTATGTCCGCGCGGCTCTAGAGGTTCTGTACGACTCCAAGTTCCAATCGGAATTCAATAAAATGACGGACGGCTGGTTGAGCAAAGTCCAAGAAAGGGTGGAAAATCTGCCTTTCAACCCTGTCTTGGCATTTCTGAACGCAGTCGGCGGCAGCACGTTGCATCCCAGTGACTATTCCGCCGTCACGCCAAGAAAGGCTGCCAAAGAAGGAAACAAAGAAAAGGTGAACAATCCGTATACCGCATACAAAGTCTACGCCCAAGGCACATATTCCAAGCTGCTTATCTGCCATAAGGCAGCAGGATTGCTTGCGCCGGAAGACAGGAACAATCTGGACAAACTGCAGGCAAAGTTCCTCGATGTGATATTCAATGAAAAAGAGATACGTTATTATACAACAAAGGACGGGGACACCGTTGAGATAGTCCCCCGTGAGAGCATACAAAATTTCGTAAACTCAGATATTGATGAAAACAAAGAGAAGCTTTATGACGATTGGATGCGGAACTCCTATATTTTGCAGTATCAGGAGGAAGCGATAGACAGGATTCTGCAGAGGTTCAATGACTATGTTCCCTACGAGCTTGATTCAGAAATCAAGAAAATAAGATCGGACGATAAAATATCCATACGCAAGAAAATTGCAAATGAATGCCGAATCATTTATTTTTCTTGGAAAAAGAAAAATAACTTGGACAAGCTTGGCACATATGCGTCAGGTTCCATGCTGGATTCGAATGAAAAAGATTTCATCAGAAGGTATTTCAATTCAGTTGCGGACTGGCTTGACAGCCTGGACGATGACATGCGCGACATATTCAACGAGCAGACGGACTGCCGGTTTTTCACAAGGAAAAAATCCTTGAAAGAAAAGAAAGAAAGCTTGGAATGGCTTGTCGGATCCAATCAGATTCCAGACGACATGCCGGAAGATATACGTGAAAAGCTGGAGAAACTGCCTCGAAACACTGTTTGGCAGGGGATAATTAACAAATATAATGGAGAAACCCAGCAGCAGAACGATATCCTGCGGAATAATATAGAAAATCCTGTCCATAGCCACAAAGACGCTTATGGTAGCGAAACAAGAAAAGAGGAGCTTATCCATGGATATTTCAATCGTCTGCACCAGAGACGCAAAGAACTTGATGATTCTTTCATAACGGAATTCGACAGGCAGACAAAAAGATTGTTCACCTCTATGGAAGAGTCTTTGAATATAAAGCAAGAGGCACTGGACCTGCTTGTCCACGACAAGGCCGCATGCAGCTATCTTCCAGAAGATATGCGCATTCTGATAGAGAGCTATGAAAAGGAAAAGGCCGAACTTTATGCGATATCCAAGACGCTCGTCCTTCCTGATGCGCTCACGCAGCCAAGGCAAAACCTCTTAAGCAATCTTTCGGAACCTGCCCACTGTTTGTTCAGCCTCATTGACAAGGATTTCTATGAAGCTCCCTCTTTTTGCAGCGGAGTTTATAATCTTATTTCGGGGTTTGATTCAAACACCTCCGGGCCTCGTTTGAGAGGAACCAAACTAAGCAAGGTGCTGAAAGACAGCATGCATGCCCTGCTTCCGAGCAACAAGGCAAAGAAAGATTTTGATGCGTATTTGAACGAGAAAGAAAACACCTGCCCTGACACGAATATCCCTTGGAAAGAATTGGCTGAAAAATTTCTCCCGAAGCCTAAGAACAATAATCTGGAAGGCAGTATAAACAGGTTAAAGATGCTGTATGCCATTGCGATGCTTGACAAGGGGCACAGCTGGGAGGGCTCGTTCAACTGGTACAAGCGCGAGCTGGACGAATCGTCTGACATAGAGCTGGAGAAACAGATGTTCAGGAAAAAAATGGATTCGATTAATAAAAGATTCAGGCAGAGGATGGGGTGCTAAGATGACAAGGGACGAGAAATTCGCAATTCTGGACAGCATAAAGCTGGAGAACGATTTTTACCCGGTGGTTGAGCAGGACTGCCGCGAGGAGAACGCCGCCCTTATAGAAAACATGGAGCGCATCTTTGACCTGAGGGACGGCAGGGACTACACCTGCCTGTTCGCCGTCGCGGACCTGCTCGCGGACAAGGACAAGGCGGAGGCCGTCAAGGACTACCTTCTGGCGGAGAACTCGTATAAAAAAGAGGATGTCGTGCCGCCCGAGTGGGAGGACAAGCTCCTTGTCTCCACCGCGATGGAGGACAACCCCCTGTTTTTCTCCATGGCGTGGAACTGGACCTGCCTCACCGAGGCGCGGGTCAGCGGGACTGCGTCGGGGACCGGCTCCGACACCGCGGAGACCGGAGGCTACGTGCTGATCCTCAAGCCGGAGGATGCCTATGAGGTGCAGTACCAGGCCGCGGCAAAGGCGGGCTTCGCCAAGTTCGGCATGGAGCACCCGATCGGCAAATACGGAAAGCTCGGACAGGAAGGATGCAGCGACGACAGGCTCAAGGGACTTTTCTTCTATATGACACTCTCTGATGAGTATCAGGAGAAGCCCGTCTCCCTGAACATTGAGTTTGAATGCCTTGCCGACAACGAGATTCGCAGGGTTTCTTTGGACAAGGCCGCAGCCGAGAAGAAGGAGCGCATCAAGTCCAAGACGGTAAAGGCTGACATAAGCAAGGGAATAAGAATCCTGAAGGTCGAGCTGCGGGAAAAATGAGCAGATTGTATGTTCCCGTGATAATAAACGGCGACGTGTCCCTTTTTGACGTCGAGTGCAACGAACATGAGGACGGGCTTCTCATAAACGGGAACTCGCCGGATGAAGACGCGGGCATACAAACGCTTGCCGATAAGGCAGCGAGCTTCCAGAAGTCGTTCTGCGGCTGGGGTGATGCCAGCGCCCAGATCCTGATTTCAGACAGGGACAGGGAAGCCGATGCCGAAATCCAGTTTGATGATTCGACGCAGTCGGTAACGCTCGGCGTTCTTGTCGAGCTGTACCGCTGCCTGAATCACGGTTCCTACAAGGACAAGTGGGACTATATCGTTGCGACGGGCGACTGGTCCCCGAAAAGCAATTCCGTGGACTCCGTCGATAAAATTACCCATAAGTTTGAGGCCGTAAAGGAGCTTGCCAGAGAGGATCCTTCCAAGAGAATCATTTTTGTGTACGTTGACAGCGGCCTGCCTCTTGAGACGGGGTACAGCAAGGAGTTTTCGAACGTTTTCGTCTCCGGCTTCAAATCCGGCGCGGACTTCAGGGAAATCAAGGCAGAAATCCTTGCCCCCGAGTTTTCCGAGGAGCAGGAGGAGCTCCTCAAAAAGGCCGACAATTTTTCTGACTCCAATTTTTTTGAGACTACAGCATACTTGGAACTAAAATCCAAAATCAAAAACTGCAAAGGCATCTTTATAGATGGACGGAGTGATTCAGGAAAGACAATTCTTGCCAGTGCGCTTGTCCGCTATGCCATGGCGATAGGGATTGCTTACGCTCCTCTGTGGATTCGGGTAAATAATCACGAGCTGTCAGAACGCCTCAAGCAAAAGCATGGAAAAAAACAGACGGTCATCGAATACCTAAAAGAACAGGTTGCCTTAAAAGGAACTGTCTGCCATGATGAGAAATACCTTCTTGTCATAGATAATATCGAATTCGATTTTGCGGATGAAATTCTTTCTGCGCTCCAAGATTTTATCCGTAACAATGAATGGGTCAGCTTGACGCTCGTAACCTGCTGGAACAGGCCTCGTAAGAAAGATGTTTTTGACGAGCTTGGTTTTAAGGAGTATTCCCTGTCGAGCCTGCAGAAAGAAGACTTTCTTGGAATCTATCAGATGATAGTGCGGGAAGATTTTTCTTCAGCACTGCAGAGGGCGACAAAGGAAGAACTCGTTGAGCTTGAGAATTTGCTGTATAACAGGCTTAGCACTAAGCCTGGCAGCATCAAGATGACATTGAATGCGCTTAATGAAATGTCCGTTACCGACTTAATTGATAAGATGCGTGACATTGATTCCATAGGCGGGGATAGCGATGTTTTCTTTTTCAATTTGAGCTTTGAGCGGTTGGGGCTCTTCGCACAGATTGTCCTTTATGTATTCACGTCTTTTTTTGTTTTCTCGAGCGAGAGCTGTACCGACTTAAATTATGAGGATTTTGTACAGGCAATCACTCGCCGCAAACTCGTTGATGGGGATTTACTCTCGCAGGCTTCAGTGAAAAAGGCCTTCAAGCAGATTGAGGCAAACTATTTTGTCCAGGAAAGCGCCAGTGGTTATGCGATGAAAAGCGACACCCTGCACCACATACTTTTTCAGAACAGTACCAACGATTTCGCCGCAAAGATGGAACAAATATGCAATTTCAAAGATTTGCGCTGGAGGGCCGCCATATCGTTTGCCTGGCTTGATGATTTGAAAAATTCTCTCAACGATGACCCTCAAAAGGCAAGCGAAATGCTTTGGTTCGCATCTGTATGTTCAAAGAGTTTGGATGTATTGAGAATAATCGCAGAGAATAAACTTTGTGGTTTAGATTATACGGTAGAAGGAGGAAATGCCCTTCATTATATTGCGCAGGTCAGTACAAACATCAGTTTTCTTGATTATCTTCTGCATTCTGGCAAGCAAGTTGAATTGAAGGGGAAGAATGGCGATACGGTACTGCACCGCGCAAGCTTGAACGAAAATACAACTGATATGCTCAAATATGTCCTCGATAATAAAGTGTATCAGGATATTGACGAACGAGACATTGACGGATACTCGGCATTCCTCAGCGTCGCAGCAACCGCAAAAACCGCAAATTCCCTTAAACTTCTGGAAGAATATGGATGTAACATTTTTTTGCGCAATAATGATGGGTTCAGTGCCCTGCATCTTGCTGCTACGAATGAACATATAGGAATTATCAAATACATAATCGAGAATAAACTTTTCAAGTCTATCGAAGAAAAAGTTAATGACGAAAACGAACGCGATGGCGGGGCGACAGCCTTTCTGCTGGCGTTAAAATACAACACAAACATAGATGTGATAAAATTTCTCTTGGACCAGAAGGTTGACTATACCGCGATGGATAACGACGGCAGGTATTCTTTGATATATGCGGCATACAACAAAAATGCAGATGTAATAAAACTTGTCCTTGAAAACAACTTGTATGTAGGCGACATAAATAAAACGTTTGTTATGGGGTGGACGGCAGCTCACGTTGCCGCATATGCAAATCCCAATCTGAAGGTTCTTGAGCTTCTGGTTTCTCACGGAGCCGATTTAAGTCTCCTTACTGACAACAATGAGTCTGTTTTTGAGCTTGCGATGCAGTACAATGAAAGCATAGAAGTCACAAAATATCTGGTGGATAAAATTTCTACAGGAAAGCTTTTGTTATCCTCAGATGCTTTGTATCGTGCGGAGATGCTCCTTGTAGGAAAATCCTATCGAAAAGGAAATCCGAGGATTGAAATAATAAAATTTTTAAGGGAGAGCGGTTTTGATTTTATTCATAAACCAAAGGGAGACAGTTCTCTTCTTTATTTAGAAACGTGGAATGAGAATCCAGAGATGTTGAAACATATCTTTTCGTATGGTTTTTCGTATGGTGATAGACCACTTTTTCATAGGGCAGTCGAAAATGAAAACCCAGAGGTGTTGAAATACTTCATCTTTCATCATATCTACGATGATATAAACGAAACTGATATATTCGGACAGACCGCCCTTTATATAGCTTGTTGTGAAGGGAATGAAGAAGCTTTTCACATTCTTTTACGTGCTGGAGCTGATTACAAAATCAAGACAAATCGATGTGAATCTGTTTTACACGCTGCAACAGAGGCAGAAAATGTAAACTTGACAAGATACATCATAGAAAAAGGACTGTATGACGATATCGATGAAGAGAACGGAGACGGATTCTCCGCATTACAGATAGCAGTTCGCTCCAATAAAAAAACAGATGTCATTGAGCTCCTTCTGGATGCTGGTGCATCTATGGAGAAAAAAGGAAAAAAGAACGAGAGTATTCTTGATCTTGCCCTGAACAACGAGAGTGTTGATGTACAAGATTATTTTTGGTTAATCTATTGTCGTTGTCTTACATCTAATGAGGATAATATAGAGAAGCTCGAAAAAATGTTTTCTGAACCTGACCAGCAAGGCGGATTGTGGGATGTAGCCAAGTTTGGAAACCTAGACTCTTTGAAACCATCCTTGGAAGGAATGTCTCCTTCAGATATAAAGAAAAGAGTAAATGAAAAAGATGCCGATGGGCATAATGCCTTTTTTTATGCAGTTCGCTCCAATAACTTTGAGATGTTCAAATATCTTGAAAAAGCAGGAAGCGACATTGGGCAGGATTCAGAAGATTCCATCCTCCATGAAGCCGTCAGACAAGACAACCTTGAAATTACAAAATATATTTTGGAGAGCTATAAAGACATTGATATAAATGCTTATGATTGTAACGGATGCACACCGCTTCACTTGGCATGCGGTGTCTCAAGAAACATTGACATCTTTAAGCTTCTGCTCAGCTATGGGGCTGACAAAGACATGATGACTAACGACGGAGAGGTGGAGCTTTCTGTATTGCATCTTGCGGTAATTGCAGGGAACACAGAATTGGTCAGATTTATAATAGATAGCAATCTTTTCCGTGATATAGATTGCGAAGATAAAAATGGTCTTACACCTCTGTTCTGGGCAGTGCGTCAAAACCAGAAATCTGAAATCATGGATTTGCTTGTACAAAATGGGGCCGACTGGGGCAGGAAAGCTCAAGGAAAGTCAATGCTGATGAGTGCTTCTGAGAATGCTAGTGTCGCACCGCTTGAATATATATTGAAAAACAAACTTTACACGGATTTGGATGAGAGGGATACCGATGGGAACACAGCCCTACTCAATGCGGCGGAATCGGGAAATAATCCTGCTGCATTGGCAATGCTTGTCAGTGCAGGTGCCAACTTATATGCAAGGAACAATTACGGACAAGGAATTCTTCACAGGGCAGCTTCCAATGAAAACCTCGGTATTGTCCAAGCCGTAGTCGAAAACCTCTGTTATGAGGATGTTGAGTCAAAGGGGCTTTATGGGGAAACATCTCTTCATGTAGCCGCATATAAAAACAATTTCCCGGTGTTTGAATACCTCCTTCACCTTGGTTTAAATCTGAATGAGCCTGATAAGAAAGGCGTAGTAGCAATTGATTGTGTCGAGCCCGCCTACAGAGCAAAATACATTGACCTTATTGCCCGATGCTACTGATAGTATTCAATTTCCCCGTCCCCGGACGGGCTTTTTTTGCTTCTCAGGCAAGAATTTGCAGAAAAATCCAAACTTTTTTGATAAACTCCTCGGAATCGTCCATTGTTTCAGCAATAAGTCTATGTAGGGGCGTAGCGACCTCTGCAAGGAGTGTTGTATGGAAACAAAACTTAACGGGTCGTCCAGAAAAAACAAAAGAAAAAGAAGGAAGGTTCATCCCGTCGTCTTTACGACTGACCCAGAGAAAAAATGCTTGACATTGAATAACTCGATAGCATCTTTTAAGCATTGCATAGGTTTTTGTCGTAAGCATAAGTGCTATGTTACGAAAAAACAGTTCCGTTATTGTAGCGTCTGCTCTGCTATGATAAAGAATGAAAAAAATCCGTTCTGGAAAGAAAGGGAGGAACGAAAGCAACTCAAGAAGCTGAAGAAAATGCTGTGGAAGCAAAAAGTTGACGCTGCCATGGGCAACGGGTGAGCGGAACCATCCCCGCTTGGCTCTCCCGACCTTCCACCCACCGAGGGGGCGGGTACTGCCATCTCATAAATTTTTCTCTTTTTTTCAAATTCTTCTCGCTTTTGGGCTCTGGTTCAAGAATAGGTATGTAGATGAATGATGGAAATGCCATCAATAAACGAGTAATAGTTTTCAGGAGGAAAACATGAAAACAAACGCATTAATGGAAGAGTGTCATGCCACGAGGACTGAGTCGTGCGAACAGGATTTAATACAGGAAAGCAGAATGGAGGAATCTATGGGAAACACCGTCAGTTCGGCAAAGAGCGGTCTTGGGAGCTTTACCAGCATGGTCAGGCGCATATTCAGAATCACAGGCTTTGTCCTGGCAGTGGCAGCCCTGACAGTAACCGTGCTGTATCTGACCGGGGTCATCCAGCCGAAGGGCTCCGGGCTCGGTAACGGAATGCGGCACAGGAAGTCTGCTGCGGCCAACGTCCCTGTCGTAAACTACGACCTTGGGCCCGAAATCCTGGACGCGCTCGAGGCGGCCCACGCACAGGCGGAATCCTATGCTAACGGGGAGCTGGACGGTTGGATTGCCGAGGTCATGGGGCGGGTAGACAACGGCTACCTTGACGACTACTTTGGCTACCTGAACACGCGCTTCCGCGAGCTGAGGGGCATTGGGTACTGGGCCAGGAACAAGCTGGGCTTGTCGCAGGAGACCGCCGATGAGCTGCTGACGCGGGAACTTGAGGATATGGTCAGCAAGAAGGTAATATGCCCGGAAATCTCGCAGAAGAGGATTGAAAACATCACGAACGAAGCCATCGACATTTACCTTTCCTGCCTGGACAAGGAGCTCCAGCGTATACAGCAGGAGCATAAGATACCGACCCCGGCATGGAACGAATACATTGCCGACATCTGCGGAATGACGCGGGATATGAATACACAGAGCCATCCCATATCCGTCAAGATTGCAGTCTCATCTGGTTTGGTAATTGCCATAGCGGCCAGCCCCGCATTGTTCAAAATCGCCCAGACCATATCCGCAAGGATAGCGAAAAGGGCTGGCTTGAAAGTCGTGGAGAAGGCTGGGACAAAGATTGTGGTCAAGACGATTGCAAAGACTGGCGGCAAGACCTTGCTGAAGTCCGTGCCCATCATCGGCTGGGGAATAACGGCAGCTACCCTAGGCTTTGACATCGCAGACCACAACATAACCTCTGCGAAGAACAAGGCCATGCTGAGGGAGAACATCCAGACGTATCTGGACGAAGTCAAGCGGGAGCTTCTGGGCTGCACGGAAGGCAGCATCATGGGCTCAATCACCGATTGGGAGAACAACATCAAGGGAAAAATAGCCAAAAAGTAAAAATGTGTAAGTGAAAGCCTTCTGTGAAGGTCGTCTCAGAAGCCCGTGCGGAGCTTGTCCGCACAAGGGGGGAAAAAGATATGATGACGCTAAACAAACCCAGTATTTGCAGGGAATGTGGCAAAATCCTCTACACGAGGAGTGAGGCCGGCTACCTTGTGAACGAGATGCGCGGAAAGCATGGAAAGCTTTACGCATATGGAGAACCCATAAACAATCATCACCGAGGCAGGGTTCCTATCAGGCTGTACAGATGCTGTTACAACTTTGGAATGTATCACGTCACGTCCTGCCGGAAGGATCCCTATGATCCTATCATCAAGTATAAGAAGAAGTATGAATGATTCTTTCTCTGTGCCCCTGGGGCGGTTTTTTGCCGCTCCGGGAGGAATCCGAAGAAATTTCCATTTTTTTTCAAATTCATCTCGCTTTTGCACCTTGTTTCAAGAAAGGAAAGATAGGAGGTTCTGAGAATGATAGCGTTAATCCTTCTTATGTGGATTCTTATGCAGGCTTAAAAAACTTGCCGCCGGATAATGCAGCGGTGCGGGAACACGCCGCTGCGTTTCATTCAAATACGCAAAGATAAGGCGTTGCCTTATGAAAATCAATCATGGAGGAAAAAAATATGATGTACTCCTTACAGGAAGCCCTGAACCGTTACAGGGATGCCGAGTGCCCGTCCCTCTCAGGCGGACACCTGTTCAGCCGCTTTGCCACGGACATGGCCTTTTCCGAAATCCTCAGCAGGAACAAGATCCGCGTTTCCCAGCTGTGGACTGACGGCACGGGCGATCTCCAGCAGGACGGCCTCTGCATCCTGATAGACGGAAAGGCCGTCATGGACGAAGAGGAAGCGAAGAGCATGATTGCACGCCGCGGCGGCATAAGCCGTGCCGGAAAGGTCGAGCTCTTCTTCCTCCAGTCCAAGTCCAAGAATTCGTTCGACTTGGCAGAGTTCAATACCTTTACCAGCGGCATACAGAATTTCCTTATGAACGACAAGGTTCCCGCTGGGACCAATTGCAAGATTCAGGCCTGGTGGCACGTCTGGCGGCTCATCAGCAAGGAGCTTTCCAAGACCGTAGGGCGGAAGCCCGAGATTGTCATCAATGTCTTCATAGCCTTCTCCGGCTCTGACCTGAAGAATGAGTATATCGAAGACCAGAAGCAGGTCGTGAAGAAAAACGTGGCCCTTTCATTGCGCTTCCCCGTGAAGTTCGTCTACAAGACGCTCGGTGAGAAAGAGCTGTGCACGCTGTATGCAAAGAGGCATCAGGCTTCCGCGAAGAAAGCGTCCCAGTTCCAGCCTGTGCAGGCCCCGGACGGTACCGCGCAGCGCCGGGTCTCGCCCGTAAAGAAGCGGCCTGCTCCCGTCCGCTGGCAGCCCTCATCCGTGCATGTTGCCGTCAGGCCTGCCCCCCGGCAGCAGTATCAGCATCAGGACACGGCCCGGGAGGTGCGTGACGAGCTGAGGAACTTCGTCTCCGGCCGCATTGTCTCCGTGGATACGTATGACTGCTCCGGGATCGTAGAGACCAAGGGGCACGGGGAGATTGCGTTCAATTTCTCCGACCTGATGTATCCCCTGCAGGAAAGGGATCTTGATTCGGGAAAGTTCGCCCGCTTCGAGCTGGAGCTGTGGCGCGGCAGCTATAAGGTGAAGGGCGGAACCCTTCAGGTGTTTTAGCTTCATACCATTTAGGAGGAAATAGAGAATGAGCAAAAAAATCTTTTCGCTGGACTCAGGGACCTGGGTCGGGAACCAGCAGGATGAGAAGGCCGTGAGCGGCGGAAACTTGTGCGGGACCCCTTCGGTGCGGATACCCGTCGTGTTCTGCGTCGACACGGGGCGGGGCATGTTCAGGGAGCAGGCCGACGGGCAGACGAAGATGGAGAAAGTCCTGTCTTTCATCAAGTCCGTCACCGGCTCGTTCGAGTCGGATGCCCTCAGGGACAGCGTCGACTTTTCCGTGGTCACGTTCTCTGACGAGGTGTCCTGCGACAGGTACTTTGCCTGCCAGGCATCCCGGCCCTATGAGCCTGATTTCATGGACAAGGGCTATTCCGCAATCGGAACGGGGGTACGGCTTGCCGCGGACCTGATCCGTGACCGCCTGGCGGAGTACGGGCAGGCGGAAATCGGCTACAAGGATCCCGTGCTGTTCATCTTCTTCGGGAGCCGTGCCGACAGGGACGACCCCGTGATAGGCGAGGCGGAGGAGCTCGTGGCGGAGCTGGTCGACAGCGCGGGGCTCAGGGTGTTCCCCGTCAACGTGGGCGAGGACGCGGATCTTGAGACCCTCGGCAGGTTCGCGTCGGAGGAGACCTTCGAGAGGTACGGGGACGTGGATCCCGGGGATTTCTTCAGCCTCATGGCGGACGAGGCCATTGAGGAAGACGAATCGGATGATGACGATGACGACGATGATGATGATTCCGGGGTGTACGGCCTGTAGCCGGGTCCGGGACTGATGCAGGATTCCGGTACCGCGCGGAAGGGCACGGTGCCGGAATATACAGCGATACTATTCTATTATACAGGAGCAAAACATGGCTAAAAAAGCTTTTGCAAACGACGATTTCATCAACAACCCGGCGGCCCGCATACCCGTATGCCTGTGCCTTGATATCAGCGGTTCCATGGATGCGGTTATCTCCGACGGATCCGGCAGGTACAGGGAATTCGGCGGATGCAGGTCAAAAATGGATTTTCTGAAGGACGGAATCAGGCACCTGTACGATGACCTGAAGGCGAACCCGGACACCCGCTATGCGGTGGACATCGCGGTCGTCAGCTTTGCGGACGATGGGGACATCGTCACGGATTTTTCCGGGGTGCGCGGGCAGTCCGGTGCCTTTGACCTGAAACCCTGCGGCATGACAAACATGGGGGCCGGCGTCAACCTTGCCCTCAACCTGCTCAACGCCCGCAAAAACGAGTACAAGTGGGCGGGCCGCGAATACTACCAGCCCTGGCTCATCCTCATGACCGATGGGGACGCGAACATCAACATGGGGGGGCTGCACGAAGCCCAGAGGCGGGTGAGCGACAGCATCAAATCCGACAAGCTCATCTTCATTCCCGTCGGGTTCGGGCCGAAAGAATCATTCGGCCGCAACAACGAGCTGAACAAGTTCTCGGATACCGTGAGGGCCGTCCGCTACGACACGATCGATTACAGAATGTTCTTCAAGTGGCTTTCGGAAAGCATGGATGAGGTCTCGAGGAGCCGCACGACGGAAACCTTCACGCCCGGGGAGATGCCGGGCAACTACGAATACATGGATTAGGACAGTTGGTTTCCGGCGTTCCGCGGTCCTCCCACCGGCTGCGGGGCACCGGAAGATGATTTTTGGCGCGGTGGCGGGGCCGTCCCTTTCCCCGCAAAGTTTTTGTGAGTTTTTCTTTCTTTTTTTTCAAATTCCGCTCGGATTTGCCTTCTCTTTCAAGAAAGAGTAGATAGGGGGCAAAAAAACGAGCCCCACAAACTTGAAAGTAAGGCGTTGCCTTATGAAAAACAATATGGAGGAAAATATGAATAACTCTTTACAGAATGTTCTGGACCGCTACAAGAATGCCGAGTGCCCGTCCCTCACGGGCGGACACCTGTTCAGCCGCTTCGCCACTGACATGGCCTTTTCCGGAATCCTCAGCAAGAACAATATTCGTGTTTCCCAGCTGTGGACTGACGGCATGGGCGATCTCCAGCAGGACGGCCTCTGCATCCTGATAGACGGAAAGGCAGTCACGGACGAAGAGGAAGCCCGGAGCGCAATAGCACGTTGCGGCGGCATAAGCAAGGTCGGCAAGGTCGGGCTTTTCTTCCTCCAGTCCAAGTCCAAGAATTCGTTCGACCTGACCGAGTTCAATACCTTTACCAGCGGCATAGAGAATTTCCTCTTGAACGACAAGGTGCCCGCCGGAAGCAATTGCAAGATTCAGGCCTGGTGGCACGTCTGGCGGCTCATATACAAGGAGATTTTCAAGGCCGTAGGACCGAATAAGCCCGAGGTTGTCATCACAGCCGTCATAGCCTTCTCCGGCTCTGACCTGAACAATGAATATATTGAGGACCAGAAGAAAGTTGTGAATAAAAAAGTGTCCCTTTCATTTCGGTTCCCCGTGAAGGTCGTATTCAAGACGCTCGGTGAGAAGGATCTGCTTGAGCTGTATGCAAAGAGGAAGCAGGCTGCCGCGAAGAAAGCATCCCAGTCTGCGAAGGCCCCGGACGCTCCCGTGCAGCGTCCGTATTCACCTGCAAAGAAGCAGCCCGCGCCGGTCCAGCCCTCTCCGGTCCAGCCCGCAGCCGGTATCGTTTCCCCCTGGAAGGTCAAGGAGATACTCCGCCAGTGCCGCCAGGATTCGGACGGGTATGTCTTCCTTGCCGAGCTCGGCGGGAAGGTCCGCGTGCTTGGTCCTCTGAAAGAGTATATCGCGAAATTCCCCGGGCACTTCCAGTTCGACTGCTCCGGGGAGAAGGTCCGCGCCGTCTGGTCTGCCTCCCGGCAGCAGTACCAGCGTCAGGATGCGGCTCCGGCGGCGCGGGACGAGCTGAGGAGCTTCATCAACGGCCGCATTGCCGCCGTGGATACGTATGACCGCTCAGGGGCCGTGTTGACCAAGAAGTACGGTGAGATTGCATTCAATTTCACCGATCTGATGTATCACGATCAGGAAAAGGATCTTGATATGGGAAAGTTTGCCCGCTTCGAGGTGATGCTGTGGCGCGGCAGCTATAAGGTGAAGGGTGGGACCTTTCAGGTTATATAAACAAGGAGGCAGCGTAATGGCAAGATCATCCAATGTTACCCGCATCTCGGATGATCCCCTCTGCGTGAGGGACATTCCGGGAGAGAACGGGAAAACCTACACCAGGGACGGAAACGAATTCGTGCTCCGTGACCTTATCAGCAGCGGTGGGGAGGGAGCCGTCTACAGGACGGCCTTCTCCGACCGGCTGGTCGCAAAGATTTACAAGGAGGGGAAGATTACCAGAAGGAAGGAGAGGAAGATAGAGCTCATGCTTGAGAAAAATCTCCGCCATGATGGAATCTGTTTCCCCGTGGAAATCCTGTACAACGGGAGGGGGGAATTCGTGGGATACCTGATGCCGCGGGCAGAGGGCGATACCCTCAAGAACAGCCTCTTCGGAAAGCCCCAGTTCATGGACCATTTCCCCCAGTGGAAAAAGTACGATGTCGTGGAGCTCGCCCTGACGATTCTCCAGAAGATACAGTACCTCCATGATCAGGGAATCCTCATGGGGGACATAAAGGGAGAGAACATACTCGTCGAGGATTCCAAGAAGGTGTACTTTGTTGACACGGACAGCTACCAGATCGGCGAGTTTCCCTGCCCGGTCATATCCGAGGAGTTCACGCCCCCGGAGCTTATCGGGCGCCGCTGCGGTTCCCGGCTGAGGACCGTGGGAAACGAGAACTTCGCGGTCGCCACGCTGCTCTTCAAAATCGTCATGCAGGGGATAAACCCGTATTCCCATGTAGGGGGCGGCAGCCCCCTGGAAAACATCAGGAAGATGAATTTCTCCTTCCCGTTCGGAAGGTCCAACTTCCAGACCCCCGGCGGAAGCACGGGGCCGTATTTCTGCTGCTGGGACCACCTCTCCATGAAAATCAGGGAGGCGTTCTTCAACACCTTCTCCCGGAACGGAAACATGAGTACGGAGGACACGAGGCCGGATGTCAGGAAGTGGATTGAAATCTTCTCGATGTACGACCATCACTTGAGGAAGAACCTTTCCCCCGGTGACGAGTCCAACAAGGTGTACCCAGAAAGCCTGCGAGTCAAGGAGGGCGAGGGCATCTTCTGCAAGGCAGGGCAGCACTGGGTGCGCGAGAAAGGCTTCTCCGTGAGGGGGCGGAGCATCGGCGTCTGCAAGGAATGCCTTGGGGCTCCGTTCAGGGACGGCCCCTACTTCTGCAGCAGGTGCGGCGGGGAAATCTCTTATACCGGCTATGACCATTACATAAAGCACATACCCGTACCGCCGGCCGGAAGCTGCGAATGCTCCGCCTGCAATCCCGGATCGGAGTACGAGCTTGTAAGCAAGCAGTTCATTTAGGAGGAAATAGAGAATGAGCAAAAAAATCTTTTCGCTGGACTCAGGGACCTGGGTCGGGAAGCAGCAGGATGAGAAGGCCGTGGGCAACGGGAACTTGTGCGGGACCCCTTCGGTGCGGATACCCGTCGTGTTCTGCGTCGACACGGGGAGGAGCATGTTCAGGGAGCAGGTCGACGGGCAGACGAAGATGGAGAAAGTCCTGTCTTTCATCAAGACCATCACCGGCTCGTTCGAGTCGGATGCCCTCAGGGACAGCGTCGACTTTTCCGTGGTCACGTTCTCGGATGAGGTGTCCTGCGACAGGTACTTTGCCTGCCAGGCATCCCGGCCCTATGAGCCTGATTTCATGGACAAGGGCTATTCCGCAATCGGAACGGGGGTACGGCTTGCCGCGGACCTGATCCGTGACCGCCTTGCGGAGTACGGGCAGGCGGAAATCGATAGCAAGGCCCCCGTGCTGTTCATCTTCTTCGGGAGCCGTGCCGACAGGGACGACCCCGTGATAGGGGAGGCGGAGGAGCTCGTGGCGGAGCTGGTCGACAGCGCGGGGCTCAGGGTGTTCCCCATCAACGTGGGCGAGGACGCGGATCTTGAGACCCTCGGCAGGTTCTCGTCGGAGGAGACCTTCGAGAGGTACAGTGACGTGGACCCCGGGGATTTCTTCAGCCTCATGGCGGAAGACGCTGCTGAGGAAGACGAAAGTGATGATGATGATGATGATGATTCCGGGATATACGGCCTGTAGCCGTGCCCGGGACTGAGGCAGGATTCCCGGACCCCTGCGGCCATGGGGAGCGGGAAGATGATTCATGGCGCGGGCCGGCGGAAAAGCCGGTGCGTGCCGCATTGAAAGAAGGAGAAACTTATGTGGAAAGCACTTGGATGCGCGGTGCAAGGAAAAGGGCACGTCGCCAAAGGTATATGCTGCCAGGATAAAATCGCGGGCCTCGAAAAAAACGGCGTGCACGCAATCGCACTGGCGGACGGGGCGGGCTCCGCACCGTTGTCCCATTTCGGCGCGGAGAAAGCCGCGTCATACATCTGCGAGAGGCTCTGCTCGGATTTCGATTTCATGTACTCGGACGGAAGCGGCGGGGCCAGGGCCCGGGAAAAACTCATGGCCGGCCTTCTGTCCGTCATCCGTGGCCTCGCCGTGGAAAAAAACTGCGTCATGAAGGATCTTGCCTCCACGCTCCTCGCCGTCGCCGTGAAAGGCGATGCGGTCCTTGCCGTGCACCTGGGGGACGGCGTCATAGGCTGCTTGAAATCCGACGGGCTCCGTACGATTTCGCGCCCGGAGAACGGAGACTATTCCAACGTCACGACCTTCACCACGTCAAAGACGGCAGCCGCTTCCGTGAAGCTCATAAAGGGGCAGGTAAAGGACAAGAAGGCGTTCATCCTGATGTCTGACGGCTCCTGCGCCAGCCTGTATGACAAAAGAACCGGGAACATCTCTTCCGGACTGGGAAGCTTCATGGAGCAGTCAGACCGCTGCAATTCCCTGGCTCTGGAGGCCCAGCTCATTGAAAGTTTCCGCCATGATGTCCGGGACAGGACGAACGACGATTGCAGCATAGCCATACTATACATGGACGGAGAATCTTTTCCCGGATATACGGGGTTGGGCTTTCAGGAAAAGCTGGGGCTGCTCAATACGGGCTCCTATGGCCGCAGTTATAAGGATGCGGACAAAATCCTCTCGTTCATCGCAGAAAGCGGCGCCACACTGAAAAGCATCACGAGCTGGTATCACAAGAAACCCGCGAGGATAAAACGCGCCCTGTCACGGCTTGAGCGGATGAACCTTGTCTATGCCGATGAGGGGGTATACAGGCCGGTCCTAAAGGTGACCCGTAAGGACGGAGGAATGCTCAGGCTGGAGGATTACGGGGAGTAGCATGTGTTCCGCGGCGGGCATGGAATGGCCGCAGATGTAAGGCAACTTTCCCTGCCCCGCCCGGTCGATTTTTTGTCAAATATCACTCGCCTTTGCCATTGTTTTCAACAATAGCTATGTAGATTCATTCAAATCATATAAGGAGTATGGTTATGGAAGAGAAGAATTTTGAGATTGAAGACGGAGTTCTCTTCAAGTACACAGGGAACGAGAAGGATGTCGTCATCCCTGCCTACGTGAAAAAAATCTACCGGTATGCGTTCGATGGCTGCACGTCAGTCGAGACAATCAGCATTCCTGCCGGCGTGATGGAAATCGGTACGGATATGTATTCATATTATGAAGAGTGCTTTGAAGAAATGTTCGATGACGATGATTACGAGCAGTATGACCTGCCGGAAATCTGCTGGGGCGCGTTCGAAGGCTGCACGTCGCTCAAGGAAATCCGCTATGGCGGGACAA